>CAZPPM010000209.1:0-2534 GCA_964588445.1 uncultured Citrobacter sp. | reverse complement strand
ATGCGGAAGTATTTGATTTGTTTAATACCTACAGCAATGGGGCGTATGATATCATTGAGCCCATCATTATTAGGTGTAAATGCCGAAGGGACAAATATGGTAGGTTCGGTTTTAAAAATAGTTACTTTAACGGAAGCTGTATCAAAGCAACCAGCTTCATTAAAAACATAAAGTGTGTAACGTATGCTATCAAATTCGCCGGTATATGTGCCAATCGGATTAGCAATAGTCGGATCGCTTAATCCATTGGGCGGTGTCCACAAATAATTTATACCGCCGCTTCCATTTAATTGCAGCGGCTGTCCTACTATTACCAGCGTATCATTACCTGCATGCGGTTGTATCTTAGGCAACACAGAAACTAAAACAGTATCATATCCCGGCTTAGGACAACCTCGCGTATCATTCACCTGCAAAACATATGATTGCGATCGTGCAGGATAAGCCGTTGGAGTGAGTGTATTGCTGTTTAGTAATGTATTGGTGGGTGACCAGCTAAAAGAAGATCCGTCATGTGAGCCATGCAAGTAGGCGGGTGTATTATAACAAATCAATGTATCTGCTCCTGCATTGGCTACGGGGTATGGCACTGTTCTTATCGTAACAGATTCGGTAGCGCTACAGGAACCAATGCTGGCTCTTACCTGATAGGTCGTATTGCCTGTAGGTATTGCCACAGGGTTTTTAAGTGTTGCATCATTTAAAGTGTTGGCAAGAGACCACTCATAGCGTAACCCATTGCTTGACACCCAAAGCTGTGCTTCATCCGTAAGACAGATGGTAGTATCATTCATGGGAACGAGAGTAACATGGTTTACCACATTAATCAATACGGAGTCTGTATTAACACATCCTTGTTCATTGAGTGTTACATAATATTTTGTCGTTGTTGCTGGGTTAACGGTAGGGGTGCCTGTACCGGCATTTAACATATTGGAGGTAGGAGACCAACTGAATACACCTGTGCCGCTTGCTTGCAACTGTACGTTATCCGGCACACATATCAATGTATCTTTAAAGGCAAGTGTGATGGGTGGCCGATTAATAATAGAAATTTGTTGTGAAATTGTTTTTTTACAACCCACACTACTTCCCACGGTAAGTTGTACTGTTTTAATACCGATGGAATTGTACAACCAACTTGTGTCTTTGCTGGTTGACCTATCAGCCTGCGTTGTTTCATCGCCCATGTTCCAAACCCAACTATTAATAACGCCGTGGTTGGTAGTACTGAGATCATTAAACATCACAGGGTTGTTAATACACACACCGGTTGTTGTAAATTCAGGAAAAAATCCCGGGTAAACTTTTACCACAGCTGTGCTGGAATCAGAACACTCCTGACCCCGGTTGGCAACTACTTTTACCGTAAACTCTCCCGCTGTAGAATAGATATGCGTGGGGCTTCTTTCTGTAGAAAAATTAGTAGCTCCACTACCGGGATCGCCAAATTCCCAATGATAAGTATTGATTTTAGGGTTAACTGATTGAGTAAATGTATACGAATACCCATCGCAGGTAATCATGTTGTTATCCAATATAGGCTTGGTAAGATCACAGCCACCTGCTTTTATCTGCAGATCTTTTCGCTGTACAGCAATAACTCGCCCGTTTCTTATTTCAGAAACAGCTACTGTAACAACATATATTCCTTCAGGTGGTGAAGTACCGCTGATAATACCTGTAATAGGATCAATGGTTACACCGAAGCCTAATGGGGAACTACCACTATACCCGGAGGCATAGCTTACGGAATAGTAAGGCGGATTAGCAGGCGGATTAGGTGCTGCATTTCCAGAGTTGCCGCCGCTGCCGCCCAGCCAGCCATCAGCAAATTCATACCGTAATTCATCTGATGCATCTGGGTCGGTTGCACTAAAGCTATAGGTGAATGGATAACCGCCGCATACGATTACGGTATCGCGAGCTGTAAACATGGCGCTATTATTTATCGGCGCATCAGGTAAGATATTGGTACCTGGAATTACAGCAGTATAAGTAGCTCCGGTATTATTGGAGGCTGCCAGGTTATTGATGCCTTGTATGCGGCAGCAACGCTGATAGGCAATCGTATAACCACTGGTGGAAGGTTCAAGCGTAAGTTGTATTGTATAATAACCTACTTCATAGCAGACATCCGGGGCATTGGAAACGCAAGGGCCGGGTGTTGTTAATCGTAATGTTTCTTTGGATGATCTTTGCACAAGTTGACTGGAAATTAAAAAATTCGTTGCATTATTAAATACACCAATAGCTGCGGACTCATCCAATTGTGCTCCTACATTACCACAGTGGCGAAAGAGTTTCAACGTTACATTATATACATGTTGGCCCCCATTCATACCTACATAGGTATAATACATTTCTCCACCGGTAATATGATCGGCCAGTGCAAACTTTGCCAAAAAAGAAAAAAAAGATATAAGGAAAAACCGTTTCATTAACTCTAATCAGCGTAACAATTTTTTATAAAATACTCCAGTGCCTCGTTGGATTTGTCGGGTTCTTCCAGGATGCCCATATGTCCTGATGAG
>CAZPPM010000208.1:0-2550 GCA_964588445.1 uncultured Citrobacter sp. | reverse complement strand
GGGATCAATTGGTAAAGGATAAAGAAACATTTTGGGATGGTGTACGCAATTATGCGGCTCGCAACAATTTGAAAGCAATGAAAAAAGGGGATCTGGCTTTTTTCTATCATAGCAATGAAGGAGTAGAAATAGTAGGTATTGCCAAAGTAGTGAAAGAAGCTTACCAGGATCCTACTACAACGGAGGAAGCCTGGGTCGCTGTAAATTTTGCTCCGCATAAAAAATTGAAAAAAACGGTTTCACTGGCGCAAATAAAAGCTGAAAAGAAACTAGCCAATATGGCACTGGTACGCCTGGGTCGCTTATCGGTACAGCCGGTTACTGAAGAGGAGTGGGCAATCGTTATGGCAATGGCAGGAGAGAAGTAAGAAAGTTAATCGCCTAAAGAGGAATAAAATGGGAAAGAAAAAACTGGTAGTACTTTCCGGCGCCGGCATTAGTGCCGAGAGTGGCTTGAGAACTTTTCGGGATGCAGATGGCTTATGGGAAGGACATGCGATAACAGAAGTAGCTACACCAAGGGCCTTTAAAAAGAATCCGCAGCTTGTACTCGATTTTTATAATATGCGTCGCAGAGATGTAGCGGCAGTGCAACCCAATGCTGCACATGTTGCACTAGCACAATTAGAAGACAAGTTTGATGTAAGCATCATTACGCAAAATATTGATGACTTGCATGAACGATCCGGATCTACGCGGGTGTTGCACTTGCATGGAGAAATTTTCAAAATGCATTCGGTTAATGATTTTTCAACTTGGTATGATATACGATCCGATATCCATGTAGGAGATACCGCAGCAGATGGTGCACAACTGCGCCCCGCTATTGTATGGTTTGAAGAACCGGTGCCTAAAATAGAAGAAGCCATTCCGATTGTTCAATCGGCAGATATTTTTTTAATTGTGGGTACTTCTTTAGTCGTTTATCCTGCTGCTGGTCTTGTTAATTACGTAGCACCTTCAACGCCTGTTTTCTTATTGGACAAAAAATTACCTTATGTAGGAGCCAACCCTTCTATTACCGGTATAGAAAAATCGGCAGTAGAAGGAATAAACGAAGTCGTTCGCTTGTTATCGGCACTGTAATCTTTTACTTATTCTTCCGTAAAGCGTATGCCCAGTGTGGCCAATTCTTTTAGAACAGGTTCATATATAGCGGGCGTAATGGGAATATGTAGTCCGGTAACAGATAATTGATCGGTCAATACTAATTTTGCAGCAATACCCAACGGAAGACCAACCGTTTTGGCCATCGCCGTATAAGTGGCGTTATCGCCCTTTACTACCAGTGAGCTATTGATATGTTGTTGAACATTGTTTACTGTGTAAGTTATTTCGTGTTGCATTACAATCATATCCTTATCATTTGCTGATAAGCCTAATTTTTTCTCCGCAACAAATTGTAACAAATCTGCCGCGCTACACAATCCCTTATTTACTTGTGTTTCCTTATCAAAAAAACCAAGGAAAGAGAATTGATTCCTCAAGGTCTCGTCTTTTTCTATAATAGTCAGTAATGTCGACAATCCCTTTTTTTCTATATGCTCTGCAAATACAGCTTGTATGGATTTACCAGTAGTATTGTATTGCGTTGTTTCATCGGTTAGTTGTAATTGTACAATTTGATCCCAACCTTTCATGAAAGCCGGATGGCGCAGTGTTGTTCGCACAAATGTTTCTATCCCTTCTAATGCGTACAGAGAAATATAACTCATACTATCCCGGTTGGCATACCATCCATATTCACCGGCTTGCGGAACAGTAATTGTTTCAGTATTGGCAAAAAGTTGGCTATAGTCAAGATGAACTTCTTTACCCTTTAACAAAAAGTGAGCTCCGGCTTTACCCGCCATAATAATATTACGGGGATTCCAGCTTATTTTATAATGCCAGGGATTAGTATCACTTTCTGGTGCTACCAAGCCTCCACAGTGCGAACGAAAAGAAGTTACCTGTCCGCCTTGAAAATGAATACGATGAATTAACTCCATCGCACTCATATGATCAATACCCGGGTCGAGTCCCATCTCGCATAAAAAAAGAATCTTTTTTCCAGCGATTTCTTTTTCTTTTTCCCGAATGCTTTGATCAACGTACGAAGCCGTTAGAAGATGTTTTCCGAATAATAAACAATCGTCTGCCACAATGGTGTGCAGAGAAGCCGGTAGCATGGATATAACGATACTGGCACCAGCAATCAATTCTTTTCGTTGTGCGCTATCTTGGATGTCAAATGATAGCGCTTCACCATAAGAGGAATCCTTTATTTTTTGACGAGCCAGCGATAGATCATTATCTACCACACTTATTTTCCAATCATAGTGAGCCGCCTGCTCCAATAGATATTGAATAAGTACTGTAGCCGACTTTCCTGCACCAAATAATACGACTTGTTTCATCCGGTTTTTTTAAGCAATTCAAAATTATCAAAGTACTGGCAAGTTATTTGCAAATAATTATGAAATCATTCGTTTGTTGATTTAATAGTGGTATCATATTCTGATTACTTTTGTTAAAACTTGTATTTATGAAAAAAATAGTATTAGCAAC
>CAZPPM010000207.1:0-2557 GCA_964588445.1 uncultured Citrobacter sp. | reverse complement strand
GCGTCGCCGAGCCCGAAGATCCGCCGGCTGGCCTGCGGATTGCCGAAATATTGTGTGCCGTTGGCGAGCATCGCTCCTTCGACCCACGCGCGGCCCTGGCGCCAGTAATCGCCGCCCGGTTCCGCCGAGTTGACGGTCAGTGTCGGACCGAAGGCATCGGCCATCTGGCGGATCGCGGAAGGGAAGTCGCGCGCGACGACATCCAGGAAGGTGAGGCCGGCCTGATTGGCGAACTGCGTGAACGATGGGATCACGCCGTTCGGATAGCCGTTGAAATTCGTGCCCGCGGGCAACTGGATCTCGCGCGTTGAAACGGGCTCGAGCCACGCGCTCAGCCAGTCGAGCGGCGGCGCCGTGCGGGGGCGATTGCTGTTCCCCTCGCCGCGCTGGAAATCAGCGGTGATCTCCATGGTGACGCCGTTCCGATTAAAGAAGGCCGGCCGGTACTTTCCGGTCACGAACACGCGGTCTTCGTCGTCGAAGGCCGGTTTCTGCCCGTATTTCTGGTTGTCGCGCAGCAGCGCCATCCGGAAGGCGAGCTGGTCCTTGATGAGGACCTTGTTGTAATCGAGGGAGGATCGGAACGAGCCGAACTCGTCCGTCGCGATATCCACCTCGCCCGCGTCGCCGCCGACGTTGGCCGTCTTGGTGCTCGCGTTGATGACGCCACCGGGGCTTCCCAGGCCGAACAGAATGCTGTTCGCCCCGCGGAGCATGTCGATGCGATCCACATTGTAGCCATCCCACGCCACGCTGGTGCGGAAGTAGTTGTGCGTGTTGTCCGCGCTCACGAGCCCGCGCACGCGTGTATTGGTGTTGGGCGCCATATGGCTATTGTTTTCCGACGTCTGCCCCCACGATCCCGTGTTCGGCGCGTTCTGAAAGTTGCCGGAGAGGCCGCCGACCTCGGTGTTCAGCGCGTAGGCCAGGGCGGTCTGGTTGTCGGTCGCGCCGATATCGCTAAGAAATTCCGACGTCAGCACGCTGACGGCCGTGCCGATATCGCTGAGGCTCGTGCGCAACCGGGTGCCGGCGAGGGTGGTTGTCGCCATGTATCCGGAATCCTCGCCGGTCTCGACGACGAATGGACTGAGTTCGACGAAGTTCTCTTCCTGTTGCGTCGAGGTGGAAGTCGCGGGAGCCGGAACGTTCTGGGCTCCGGCCGGCAGACCGATGGTGAGAATCAGCGCGGCGACGCCGGCGATTCGCAGCCCGCCACTCGCGGTGGGAGCTGAGGGATTAACGTGTTCGATGTTCATGGTTTTGCTTGGAGGCAATGAGTTGACGACAAGGCCCCTGAACGGGGCCGGGGGAGTTGGCCATGGCGGGTGGGAACCCGCGTTTCAGGTGGAGAATCTTTCGATGATCTCACGGTTCACTTCGATCCCGAGTCCCGGGCGATCCGGGATGTTCACCCACCCGCCGGGCTCGCGCTCGAGCGCGTTGAAGACGAGTTCGGTGCGAAACGGATGATCGGAACAGTCGTATTCGAGAAGCGGCGGCACCGGTTGGAGGCACATCGGACTCGGTGGAATCGTCGCTATGAACTGGAGTGAGGCCGCGAGGCAAATGCCCGAGCCCCAGACATGTGGAATCAAACGGGTGTTCCAACACTGGCACAACGCGGAGAGCTTCCGCAGTTCCGTGAAACCACCGGAGGAACAGATGTCCGGCTGAAGAATATCCAGCGCGCCGCCACTGATCCACCGGCAACAGGCGTGCTTGCCAAGAAGACCCTCTCCGGCCGCCACGCTGGTGATGCCGAGCCTGCGAAGGAGCCGGTAGCCCTCGATGTCTTCCGGCGCGAGCGGTTCCTCGAAGAAGAGCAGCTGACAGTCGGCCGTCTGCCGGATGATTTCGCGCGCCGCCGGCACGGCATAGGCGCAGTTGGCGTCCGCCATCAACCGGACTTCCTTTCCCAGCGCCTCTCGCACCGCCCGGACGTAGGCAATGTCCTCGGCCGGGCCGAAGCCCAGCTTTAATTTCAACGCGCGAAATCCGTCCGCGATGTGCCGCTGCGCCTCCAGAATTCCGTCCTCCGGATATTTGGAGTCCTTGCGACGGTAAAAGCCGGTCACATAAGGCTCGACGCTTTCGCGAAAACGACCGCCCAGCAACCGGCTGATCGACTGCCCCAGCGTTCGTCCCAGCAGATCCCACAGCGCAATGTCGATTCCACTCAACGCATTCACCACCGCGCCGCCCTGGCCGTAGGGACGGGTGAGGTTATATAATTCCTCCCATATCACCTCGATATCCGAGGGCGAGCGCCCGATCAACCGCGGCACATAGGCATGGCGGATGATCTCGGCCGCGATCTCGGGCGGCTGCAATCCGTGACACAGACATTCGCCCCAACCCGACACGCCATCGGAGGATTGAATCTCGACGAGCACCGAACTGCGGTGCGTCGCCCAGCCTTGGGAAAACGCAAACGGCTCGGGCAACGGCGCGCGGACCACGTGCGCCTGAACACGCTCGATTCGGGAACTCATCAGTAGTCGGCGGGATTGAAATACGCGCGGAGGCGGGCAATCCGGCCGTCGGAGATGGTGAA
>CAZPPM010000206.1:0-2649 GCA_964588445.1 uncultured Citrobacter sp. | reverse complement strand
TATGACTATATTCCGAGCGACAAATACGGCGCGGTGAGCGCGGGTTTTTCGTTCGCCGGCGGGCTGGCCGGATTTCTGGTCATCAACGCGACGGGACTCTGGATAAAAGGATTCACCGCGCTGTTCGGCAATGACGAGGCGGGCGCGGTGGATTATTCGAGTGCATTTATACTTCAGCTTTTCGCCGGAATCGCGGCGCTGGCGGCGGCGTGCTATTTCGAACGCGAACTCGAGCGCGGCCGAGTCGTCGCCTACGGCCGGCTCGAATACGAGGAGGAGCGCCGACGGGAAGCAGCCGCGGGCGAATCGAGACGGTAAGAAAAGTCGCGCGCGCCCGCCCATCGTCTGATGATCCCCATCGACCATTCGGGACTCACGCAGGAACAATTGCCGCCAGCGGTAAAATAAGCGTGACCGGGCCGCCGTTCGCTGAATTCCTGCAGCGTATCCCATGACTGAACTGGTTCGTGTCACCCACCGCGATATCGCGGCGAAATTCGGCTGCTCCCGATCCACGGTGTCTTTGGCGCTTGGCGGTCATCCGCGCATCCGCGCCGAAGTGCGCCGCCAGATTCGAGAGGTGGCGGAGAAAATGGGCTATCATCAGGACCCGGCGCTGGCGATGCTGGCCCGCAACCGGTTCGCCTCGCGGCCGGCCGCCTACCGCGCGAGCCTCGCCTACATCGTGGACTCGCGCGACGCGGCCTATTCGACCCAGATCAGGCATCTCGAGCCCGCCCAGCGGCGCGCCGCGGCGCGCGGGTATCAGGCCTTCGAATTCGACCTCGCAGACTATCCCCCCGGTGAAGCCGCCAGCAACGTGCTTTATGCGCGCGGGGTGGAGGGTGTGCTCGTGTCGGACATGCCACTCATCACCGAGCCGTTCTTCAAGAATCATGGATGGGATCGGTTCACTGTTGTGTGCTGCGCGCTCGGGTGGCTCCGCGTGCCTTATCACGTCGTCAACAAGGACGTTTTCGAAGGCACGCGGCTGGTCTGGCAGGAAGTGGTGAGGCGTGGATACAAGCGCATCGGCGGCGCGATGTTCCGGCACATGCCGATCGCCGAGGATGATTTTCCGCGCTTCGGCGCATCGCTCGCCCAGCAGAGCGAACTGATCCCGGAGGAGCTGCGGATTCCGATCCTGCGTTGTGCCCCGGACGACCGGCAGGCGTTCCTGGAGTGGTTTGGGCGCCACCGCCCGGAGGTGATCATCTCGTTCATCAGCGCGCCCTGCGATTGGCTGCGGGAAGAGGGTTACCGGGTGCCGGAGGATGTGGCTTTCGCGTGTCTGCTGGTCAACCCCGGGGAGACCTACACCGGGCTGCTGATGCCCACACCCGAACTCGGTGAAGCGGCGGTGGATTTCCTCATTGCGCAGATGCACAGCAATCAGCGGGGTGTGCCGAAGATCCAGCAGGCATTGTTGCTCGAACCGGTCTGGACCGAAGGTAGCACGCTGCCTTCGGCCGGGCAACGGGCGGAAGCAGTCGGCTCCGCGGTGGCTCGTGAAAAATCTCCGAAGCCTCGCCGGCGCGCGCTGGCGAAGAAGGGCTGACGTTGCCGGGAGGCGCGGTTAACGGACGTCCGTCGGCCGCACGATCGCCACGAATCCGCCCCCGGGCAGCAAGGAGACCTCGAGTCCGCTTCCGGCGGAAAGAGGGAACGATTCACGGCGTGGCGCCGGGGATTTCCCCAGGGGGTCGTCCTGGTAGGTTTCCACTTCGGCATTGGCGCCATCGAGGAAAGGCAGCTCCAGCGTCAGCTTCCTGGTGTCCTCCGCGCTGCCGTTGGCGACGGCGACATACCAGTCTTTCCCCCGGCGTCGTGCGAGCGCCGCGACCTCGCCCAGACGGCTCGCGGGCAGCACGATCGTCTCGTCCCAGGTTACCGGCACCCGGCGCATGAACTCCACCACTTCGGGGTGGGCGAGATAGATCCCGGGCTTGTCCGCCCAGGTGAGGAAAGGGGAAAAATAGAGCACACTGGCCGCGAGCTGGAGCGCGGGTGTGCTCCCCTTCAGGAAGTCGGGCTGCAGCGTGAGCGGGGTGAAATCCCCGTGACCGGCAAGATAGCGCGTGAACGGCAGCACGGCGTAGTGGCGGGCCGACAGCCGCCCCCATTTGTTGTGCTCGAGTCCCTTGACTCCCTCGCGGGTCATCTCGTTCGGCCAGGTGCGGGATTCGCCCGCCGGCTTGTTGGCGCCATGGAAATTGATCATGATCCGGTGCCGCGCGGCGCGCCGGAGGCAGTCCAGGTAGAATTCCAGGCGGTCGTGACTTTCGGAATTCATGAAATCGATCTTCACGCCAACGATGCCAACCTCGGCACAGCGGCGGAAGAAATCCTCCCGCTGTTCCGGCGTGAGCAGGCCCGGGAACTGGGCCTCCTCGTTGTAGTCCCACGCGCGCCAGGCCCAGATCGCGACGCCCTTGCTCCGGGCATACTCGCAGAGTTCCTTCATTCGCGGCCAGGGCGAGCCGCCTGGTTCGAACCACTCCTGCCGCGTGTGCTCCCAGCCCTCGTCGACCAGATAATAGTCGCAGCCGAGTTCCGCCGCGTAATCGACAAAATCCTTCTGCCGGCTCCAGTGGGTGCCGGCATTGTCGAACGCCCACCATTGCCAGAGGGAGCGGCCGGGCTTGATCC
>CAZPPM010000205.1:0-2752 GCA_964588445.1 uncultured Citrobacter sp. | reverse complement strand
GCTGCTTTTAATTGTAATTCTATAATTTGTTGTAGCGGTGCCGGGGCAAAAATATGTAGCTCCTGCTGATGACTTAACAACCCAAAAGAATTGATAAGCCCTACCAGGCCAAAATAGTGATCACCATGTAGGTGGGAGATAAAAATATGTGAAATACGACTTCTGCGTATTTTATAATTGATCATTTGTATCTGGGTACCCTCCCCGCAATCAACGAGAAAGTTTTGCCCATCTAGTGTTACTACCTGGCTTGTGGGGTGACGGCCAAAAGCAGGTACAGCAGAATTGTTTCCCAAAATTGTTACAGCTAGCATGCCTTAAAAATACAAAGGAAATAACTTTTTACTAAGTCCTAAACAGATAAAGTTGAGAATTTTATCTGTTGGGGGATGTGGATTGTAAGAACTTAAAAAGCATCGTCGCCATCCAAAAGCTCTCTTTCTATTTCCTCCATTTGTACAATATCCCAAGCCTCGCTTTCCGTGGGCGTAACATTCATAAGTTCCAAAAGTTCATTTTTATCTAGAAAATCTTCTACCTCCTTTTGAAGAGAACAAATGACAAAAGAAGCATTGTTTTCGTAAAATTTTTGCTGAACTTCGATAAGCTTTTCTGCCGCGACTTTTTCCATGCTCATGGTTTCGTTCAGGATAAGAACAATGTTTTTAACGTCATTTTGCAGGTACGGAACCAAACTATCAACGATTTCTTCTGTCATAGTAGCAGAAAGCGTAGGTTCAGCTATCGTGATGGCATGAAATTTTTCTTTGGTATCTGTTTTGAGATTCATGTTATAAGTTTTGCAGATAAAGCAGCAAAGTCAAAAAAACAAGGTTCTCAAACAACTTAAATTATCAACAGTTCGTTTATAAATACAGAAAAGTGGGAACCGGATTTATTTGTTAATATTGTATAACAACCAATTATCTACTATGGATAATAATTTTTCAGCACAGGTTAAGGAGATAATATCGTTTAGCAGGGAAGAAGCACTTCGACTGGGAAATGATTTTATCGGTACGGAGCATTTACTCCTTGGGCTTATTCGCGAAGGCGATAATGCCGCGGTGCGTATTCTTAAAAGTTTTAATGTTGACTTGTATCAGCTACGTAAAGAAATTGAGTTGGCCGTAAAGGATAAAACCGGAAAGAATATTGCCAATATCAATAGCCTACCGCTAACCAAACAGGCAGAGAAAGTGATCCGCGTAACTGTTCTTGAGGCCAAAGCGCTTAAAAGCAGTACGGTAGAAACGGAACACCTGATGCTTTCTATTTTAAAAAATAAAGAGAATATCGCTACCCAGATATTAGGAAACTTTGATGTGGACTATGATATTTTTAGACAAGAGCTAGGTATCGTAAGATCCGGAGACAGTACCCGTGCGGAGTACACTGATGATAATAATGATGATGAATTTGATGAAGAGAAAAAGTATTCTCAACAAAAAAGTTCTAAGCAAGGTGGCGTAACAAAAAGTAAAACACCCGTATTAGACAACTTTGGCAGGGATATTACTAAGCTGGCTGAATTGGGTACTCTAGACCCCATTGTAGGGCGTGAATCGGAAATTGAAAGGGTGTCACAAATACTTTCCCGCAGGAAGAAAAATAACCCTATTCTTATTGGTGAGCCGGGTGTGGGTAAAACAGCCATTGTGGAAGGTCTGGCTTTGCGTATCGTTCAGCGTAAGGTATCAAGAGTGCTTTTTGATAAGCGAGTGATATCACTTGATCTGGCAGCGCTGGTGGCTGGTACAAAGTATCGAGGCCAGTTTGAGGAGCGCATGAAAGCCATCATGAACGAGTTGGAAAAAAATCGTGATGTCATCTTATTTATTGATGAGCTGCATACCATTGTAGGAGCGGGCGGAGCAAGCGGTTCGCTGGATGCGAGCAATATCTTTAAGCCGGCACTCGCGAGAGGTGAGCTCCAATGTATAGGTGCTTCCACTTTGGATGAGTACCGTATGTACATAGAAAAAGATGGAGCATTGGATCGCCGTTTTCAAAAGGTAATGGTAGACCCGCCCAGCGTGGATGAGACTATACAAATTCTCAACAACATTAAACCTAAGTACGAAGAGTATCACAATGTGATATACGATAATGAAGCAATTGATGCTTGTGTGAAATTAAGTGACCGGTATATTACTGACAGATTGTTGCCGGATAAGGCAATTGATGTGATGGATGAAGTAGGAGCCAGGGTACATTTGAAAAACATCAATGTGCCACAGAATATAGTGGATTTGGAGAAGAAGATTGAGGATGTGAAGAACGAAAAGAACAAAGTAGTAAAGAGCCAAAAATTTGAAGAAGCTGCTTCTCTACGGGATACGGAAAAGAAACTGGCGGAAGAGTTGGAGAAAGCAAAGGGTAGCTGGGAAGAAGAAAGCAAGCATAAGCGCTTCCCTATTGATGAAGAAGCCATAGCAGAAGTGGTGAGCATGATGACCGGTATTCCTGTAAAGAGAATGGTGCAGGCGGAAACCGAGAAGCTTCGTAAGATGACGGACGATATGCGAGGCATGGTAATAGGGCAGGATGAAGCTATCGGCAAAGTTGTAAAAGCAATACAGCGTAACCGTGTAGGATTAAAGGATCCTAAAAAACCTATCGGAACATTTATTTTCCTGGGACCTACAGGTGTGGGTAAAACAGAATTAGCCCGAGCGCTGGCAAGGCATATGTTTGACTCAGAAGATGCGCTGGTGCGCATAGATATGAGTGAGTATATGGAAAAATTTAC
>CAZPPM010000204.1:0-2782 GCA_964588445.1 uncultured Citrobacter sp. | reverse complement strand
ACTCTGGGCCCGCTGATTAAGAGTCAGCTGCTCTACCAACTGAGCTACGGAGACATTGAGAAATGCAAAGATAATTTGTTTTGAATTATAAATCTTTACCGAAATAAGCTAAGTCAAATAACCTTCCCATTTTCCAATTTTAAATAATGCTGTACACAGGAAGGAATATCTTTTGTATAATGACTTACATATAACATCGTTTTTTCTGTATTGCTACAAATGCTGTCCAACAGCCATTTTATTCGTTCAGTCTGTTCTTCATCAAGTCCCTGACAAGGCTCATCCAATATCAGCAAAGGGGGATTTTTAATAATTGCTCTTGCCAATAAAATCATCCGCTGCTGACCAAGTGATACTTGAAATAATAATTTGTTGCGTATAGATTGTAATTCGAATAATTGTAACAGTTGATTTACCTGTTGCACATGTTCATCCTGCAACTGTCTAAAAAGACCGATTGTATCAAATAAACCCGAGGCAACTACATCAAAACAAGAAGACGATCGATCAAAAAATAAATGTAGCTCAGGCGAAAGAAAACCAATATTTCGTTTAATATCCCAAATGCTTTCTCCTGAGCCGCGCCTGCGATCAAATAAATAGATTTCATTGGCGTAAGCTTGGGGGTTATCGCCTGTCAGCAGGCTAAGTAATGTGGATTTTCCTGCTCCATTAGATCCTGACAAGCTCCATCTTTCTCCTTTTTTAACGTCCCAGTTAATTCCGTTCAAAATTATCCTGTCGCCATATTGTACAGATACATTGTGCATCCGAATAACCGATTCAAATGAGTAATGTCGTAAAGGCAATACTTGTTGCAAAAGATTTTTATCTATTTTTTTTACTACCGGCGTAGCTGATGAGGTTTTGCTTTCCTGAAAGTCCTTAAAGCTTCCTTTAAATAACGTCTTACCGGTTTCAAGCGCTAAAATATGTGTGATGCAATTCGGGATAGCTGTTGCTTGGGTTATGAGAATAAATGCCTGTTTGTCTTGGCAGAGTTGTTGCAAAATTTGCGCTAACAATAGCCGGCCGTTTGAATCAAGCCCTATAAAAGGATTGTCAAGGATAAGCAATGCCGGCTTTTGCAATAAGGCAATGGCAAGTTGTAGCCGTTTATTCTCCCCATTTGAAAGCTGGATCAGTGGCTTGTCAAGTATTGCAGGGATATACAGCTGGTCAATGATTGCTTCTACCTCATTTTCCTGATTTTCCTTACTGTGTAGCCGCAGATAGTCAATTACTCTCAATGCATCATCGGCATCCATAGAATTATACCGCTGCTGGTAGTAAAAATCATTTACGTTGGAAAGATTTTTAAAATGATGCTGCTGCTCTACCAATACTATTTGCTGGTTACAGTTTTCAGTAAAGAAAGTCGTCACACTGCCAACGTGAAAAATTCTTTGAAGAAGAGCCTGGGCTACTATTGTTTTACCACTTCCCGATGGGCCGGTAATAGCCCAATATTCGCCTTGATTGACAGAAAATGAAAGATTATCTAGTACCACTTCTCCTCCAATTTTCACGGTCACATTATCCAATCTTATCAGTAAGGGAGAAGTTGTTGTCATTTTTTACGTGCAAAATAAACCCTTTTAGCTGACTTTTTTTCCCCAGTTGTTAATAACTCTATCTCCTTATGGGGGCGCTTGTTTTGCTATATTTGCCTTCCCCATTTTTGTCCTCCTACGGGGGGATTTTTTGTTTGAAAAAGATTGTAGTTTGATTGGAAAAATTGACTTGTAGACATTATGGCAAAAGAAAAAGAAACCAGCAATTTATTTGATTACACAGAAGATAGCATTAAGTCGCTTGACTGGAAAGAACATATCCGCTTACGACCGGGTATGTATATCGGCAAGTTGGGAGATGGCTCTTCGCCGGATGATGGCATTTACGTTCTGGTAAAGGAAGTGCTGGACAACTGTATAGATGAGTATACTATGGGCTATGGGAAAACAGTTGAGTTGACTATCGAGGGCAAAGAAGTAACAATTCGGGACTATGGTCGCGGTATTCCTCTGGGTAAAGTAGTTGACGTAGTAAGTAAAATCAATACCGGTGCCAAGTACGATAGTAAGGCGTTTCAGAAATCAGTAGGATTAAATGGAGTAGGTACCAAGGCTGTAAATGCGTTGAGCCATTATTTTAAAGTAACGGCAACACGAGAAGGGAAAGAAAAAACAGCCGAGTTTGAAAGAGGTATTCTTATCAAAGAACATAAAGAGACGAAGAGTAGCGAGCAAAATGGAACGCTGGTTACATTTATCCCAGATGATACGGTATTTAAAAATTTCAAATTTCATCCGGAATTTTTGGAAAGTCAGGTATGGAATTATTGCTATCTGAATGCCGGGTTGAAAATTATTTTCAATGGTAAAACTTTTGTAAGTAAAAACGGTTTACTGGATTTGCTACAGAAAAAAACCAATGTAGACGAGATTCGCTATCCCATTATTCATCTTACGGGTAATGATATTGAAGTAGCGATTACCCATACCAATGATTATGGGGAAGACATCTACAGCTTTGTAAATGGTCAGCATACAACACAGGGAGGTACACACCAACAAGCCTTTCGCGAAGCCTATGTGAAAACAATTCGTGATTTTTTTAAGAAAGATTATGAAGCATCTGATATACGCATGGGTATCGCTGCCGCTGTATCTGTACGAGTAGTAGAACCTGTATTTGAGTCACAAACAAAAACGAAACTGGGTTCGGTAAATGTAGATATTAACGGCCCCAGCATGAAGCAATTTGTCAATGACTTTTTTGC
>CAZPPM010000203.1:0-2830 GCA_964588445.1 uncultured Citrobacter sp. | reverse complement strand
GAAAATCAACAGATCATCGTAAGGGTAGCGACCCCAGATGATAAAAAATATTCAATCATCATCACTGACGAAATGGAAGCCTCGGCCAAAGCCCGTGGTACGGGTATTGCCAAGCGTTCACCAGAGTATATCGAGAAAAAGATAGATGAAGGCAAAGCGGTAATTGCTACAGAAAAAAATGGCGAGTGGGTAGGTTTTTGTTACATTGAAACCTGGAGTCATGGCGAGTATGTAGCTAATAGTGGTCTTATCGTATCTCCTGCTTATCGAAAGAGTGGTGTGGCAAAAAGCATTAAGCAAAAAATATTTAATCTCTCCAGAGAAAAATATCCTGAAGCCAAAATATTTGGACTTACTACCGGACTCGCCGTAATGAAGATTAATAGCGACCTGGGGTATGAGCCGGTTACTTACTCCGAGTTGACGCAAGATGAAGATTTTTGGGCAGGCTGTAAGAGTTGTGTGAACTACGAGATTTTAATGAGTAAGGATAGAAAGAATTGCATGTGCACAGGTATGCTTTTTGATCCAAAGGATCACTATAAGCCAGAGGAGACAAAGCAATATTTTAAAGAAAACGTAAAAGGCTTTGAGCGGCTGCTTCGTTTTAAACAATGGAAGCTACTGCGACCTTTTCTAAAAAAAGATAAAGAGAAGAAAGGTGGCGGTGCCACTCGTGTAAAATCATTGTTGCATTATTTTTTTCACTAATCAAATCATTCGTTTACAATAATGGCAAAAAAAGTTGTTTTGGGATTTAGCGGTGGGTTAGATACCTCTTACTGTGTTAAATACCTGAGTGAAGAAAAAGGGTACGAGGTGCACAGCATTATTGTCAATACCGGCGGCTTTACACAGGAGGAGCTGAGCCAGGTGGAAGCACATGCGTTACGCCTTGGGGTTAAATCACACAAAACAATCAATGCGGTAGAGAGTTATTATGATAGCATTATCAAATACCTTATTTATGGCAATGTCTTAAAAAATAATACCTATCCTTTAAGTGTATCTGCGGAGCGATTGAGTCAGGCGCTGCATATAGCCTCTTATGCTGAGGAGATGGAAGCCGATGCGGTAGCGCATGGTAGCACAGGTGCTGGAAATGATCAGGTACGTTTTGATATGATTTTTCATATCATGATTCCTGGTGTAGAAATTATTACACCTATCCGTGATTTGAAGTTGAGCCGTGAAGAAGAAATTGAGTACCTGAAAAAGAAAGGGGTGGCGATGAATTTTGAAAAAGCAGCTTACTCTATTAATAAAGGACTGTGGGGTACCAGTGTAGGAGGAAGAGAAACCCTGTCGTCAAAAGGATGGTTGCCGGAAGAGGCCTGGCCTACACCAGCTACACAGACAGGAAGCGAAGAAGTAAAGCTATCTTTTGATAAAGGGGAACTACGCAAAATAAATGAGAAGCACTTCGATCATCCCGCACAAGCGATACAATATTTGCAAAGTATAGCGGGAGGGTATGGCATTGGTAGAGATATTCATGTGGGCGATACTATTATCGGGATAAAAGGGCGTGTAGGTTTTGAAGCGGCAGCGCCTATGATCATTTTAAAAGCTCATCATGCATTGGAAAAGCATGTGTTAACAAAGTGGCAATTGAATTGGAAAGACCAGTTGGCACAGTTTTATGGTAACTGGTTACACGAAGGGCAGATATTGGATCCCGTGATGAGAGATATAGAAGCCTTACTGGAAAACAGTCAGCGTACGGTTACAGGAGATGTGTTTGTGGTATTACAGCCGTATCGTTTCCAGGTAATAGGCATTGAAAGCAAATATGATTTAATGAATAGCAAATTTGGTAAATACGGAGAGATGAATACCGGCTTTACCGGGGATGATGTAAGAGGATTTAGCCGGATCTTTGGCAACCAGACAATGATGTATCATCTGGTGAAAACAGATAATGAGAATAAATAATTAAGGATAAAACTAAACTCTGGATAGTGGTGAGTGCTTTTGTATAGTAGAATTTAGTAACCAGAATTTCATGTATAATGGCAAATTTGATTAAAGCAGGTATAATAGGTGGAGCAGGATATACTGGTGGAGAATTAATACGTTTATTGATTCATCACCCGTATGTGGCTGTTTCTTTTATTCATAGCAGAAGTAATGCAGGAAAACCGGTATATGCTGTTCATCAGGATTTGTTAGGCGATACAGAGCTGGTTTTTACAGAGGATCTTACACCTGCTATTAAAGGTGAAGTTGATGTACTGTTTCTTTGTTTAGGTCATGGTGAATCAACAAAATTTTTAGAAGAGACAGCGATCGGTGACAATGTAAAAATTATTGATCTGGCTAATGATTTTCGGCTAAAAGAAAAGGCTGTTTTCAAGGGACGTGAATTTGTGTATGGTCTTCCGGAATTGCAAAGAGAAGCTATTAAGAGGGCTAAAAATATTGCCAACCCCGGTTGCTTTGCTACGGCTATACAAGTAGGATTGCTGCCGTTAGCAAAAGCAGGATTATTAAAAGATATTTATACAACGGGTATTACCGGCTCTACAGGAGCGGGACAGAGTCTTGCGGCTACTTCGCACTTTAGCTGGAGAGCCAATAATATACAGGCATATAAAACCTTAACACATCAGCACTTAGGAGAGATAGGCGAAACGCTTGCAGCGTTACAAAAAACGTCTAATACAACCGATCTGAGTTTTGTGCCTTGGAGAGGAGATTTTACAAGAGGTATTTTTATCAGCTCCACTATTAACTGCGATTTGTCTGCCGGAGAATTGAACGCTTTATACCACGATTTTTATAAAGGCCATCCATTTACGCAAGTAAGTAAAACGCCTATTTTTTTAAA
>CAZPPM010000202.1:0-2882 GCA_964588445.1 uncultured Citrobacter sp. | reverse complement strand
CTCGGCGACGTCCGCCGCTTCGATCATCCGCGACAACTGATGGCCTACCTCGGCCTGATCCCCGGCGAGCACTCCTCCGGCGGCACCCGCCGCCAGAGCGGCATCACCAAGGCGGGCAACGCTCATGCGCGCTGGATGATGATCGAGGCGGCGCAACACTACCGGCTCCCGCCGAAGGTCTCCCAACAGCTCACCGAGCGCCAGCGCGGCCAGCCCAGGGAAGCCTGTGCTCTCGGCTGGAAAGCGCAGACACGTCTATATAAACGCCACTGGCAGCTCGCCGCCCGCGGCCTGATGTCCGGCAAGATCCAGGTCGCCATCGCCCGCGAGCTCACCGGCTTCGTCTGGAATCTGTTATGCAACTGTTGCTCCAGCCCAGCGGCCAAAGCCTGACCGCACGACAATAACACTTTCTTCCATATCGATTGCCATAGCACCCTTTTGTTCTTTGCCACAGACCGCCGGTGACGGCGGTGCGATTCAGGAGCCGGGCGCCGCGCCCATGCACGATGACGTTGGGAGCAGGTCCGCCAGGGCCGACGCTCGAGCCGAGAGCGTGCGGGCGATGACGCAGCAGTGAAAGGTCGGCGCCGGCGCGAAAGCGCCGGTGATCCACGAAGATCAGCATGATCACGGTATATCCGGAAGCGTTATGATATGCCCGGCTCCTGACTCGCATCGCCGCATCAGCGATGACTCAAACCACCGCACCCCGCCGTGGAAACAACCGCTTTTTTTCGCTTGCTTATTCGCAGCTAGATCAACGTCCTGCGTCAGCCATCCCTCACAGCCTCGGAGGAGTCAGCATGGGGCATGACAGCTTTGCTGGCGTGACCCATGCGGAAGCTACCACAAAACGTCGCGCTGTGAGGGATTGGCTGGACGCACTGGTTCGGCCTTTTAGTTTTCATAGGGAGTCAAGTCTAGGCACTGCGGCCAATGTCCCATCAAGGTTTCCTTCGAGTATGGACCACATAAACAATAAGGAAGGTCTATTCGGCCTGTCCGAATAACCACGTAGTGATAAACATTTACATCCCATTCTCCCCGATGGACTTTTGGGCGGCGCTCATAAACAATGACATCCATTCCAAGAATGGCGTCATGTCCATTAAGTGTTTTCGTCTGTGTTGCGTCCCCGCTGACATAAGAACCCAATAAATCTTGTTTTCTTTGTATCCCGGGTGTCTGGGCCAATATGCCCAGCGGCACTTCAGCTTTTACCCATTCATCGGTGGATGCAGAGAGAGCCTCATACTCAGTCGTCGTGAGAAGTTTGCGCTTTGCGCTCATATTTTTTTCTGCCGAACGTTGTATGGCCACACTAAACGTTGGAACAAAAAAATAGCTCAAAGGAGACTGGACTTTTTGGGTAAAATCCGGCCCCTTGACCAGCGTCATGACACCGGAGGGTGACAACGCTGGCTCCGCCAAAGGCCCGACGCCCAAGGACTGGGTGCGACGATTGGTCCAGGCTCAGGGCGTGGCCTTGGAGGAGCGTCAGTTGGGCTGGTGGACGTTTCATTTGGAGAGCTTCCTGCGGTATTGCCGGCGGCGGGGCGAGCAGGCCGAGGTGAAGATTCTCGCCCGGGGGTTTCTGGATGAACTAAGCGCGAGCGAACCGCCGGTGGCAAGCCTGCGCCTCGATCAAACCAAACAGGCGTTGACCGTCTTTGTCCGTGGGATCGAACACTGGCATTGGAAACAGACGGAGGGGGGCGAATGGGCGCCTCATTTCCGGGTGAAACTTCCGACCCAGGCCGGAGCCACGCCACCGGAAGGTCCTCCTTCGGCCACGCCTGCCGGGGTCGATCGCGCCTCCTGCGAAGCAGCTCTGCGCACGGCCCTGCGCGTGCGACACTATGCCCTGCGCACGGAACAAACCTACACGCAGTGGGCCCGCCAGTTTCTCGGATTTCATCCCGCCACGCCGCTGGGCGATCTGGAGGCCGGGCACGTCCGCCGCTTTCTCGAGCATCTGGCGGTGGGCCGCAACGTCACGGCCACGACCCAGAATCAGGCGCTCTCCGCGCTGTTGTTCTTTTTTCAATACGTGCTCGGGCGCGAGCTGGGCGAATTGGGTGAGACGGTGCGGGGCAAGCGGGGTCGCAAACTTCCCGTGGTGCTCAGCCGCGACGAGGTCCGCAACCTGCTCGCCGCCACCGAAGGCACGGGCGCGCTGATGCTCCGGCTCATGTATGGCGGTGGCCTGCGGCTGATGGAATGCCTGCGCCTGCGCGTGAAGGACGTCGATCTGGAGCGCGAGCTGGTCAATGTGCGATCGGGCAAAGGAAACAAAGACCGCACGGTGCCGCTGCCCCGATCACTGCAGGCCGAACTGGCGCGGCACCGCGATCGCCTCCGGGTGTTGCATGAGGCTGATCGCCGCGAGAATCTGCCGGGCGTGTGGATGCCCGATGCGCTGGACGTGAAGTATCCGAATGCCGGCACCGAGTTTGCGTGGCAGTGGTTTTTTCCCGGCAGGGGCGTGAGCGTGGATCCGCGCACGGGGCTGCGGCGCCGGCATCACCTGCATGACAACTCCATGCATTTGATCGTGAAGGCGGCGGCGCGCATGGCGGGGATCGAGAAACAGGTGTCGTGTCATACGCTGCGCCACAGTTTCGCCACCCACTTGATGGAGGATGGCGTGGATTTGCGCAGCATCCAAGAGTTGCTCGGACACAACAGCGTGGAGACGACGGAAATCTACACGCACGTCGCGACGCCAGCCGCACGACGCGTGCATAGCCCACTGGATACATTGCCGCCGGCGCCCGAGGCGTGGGATTCGTGATACGGGAGACGTGATGCGGGATGGGCGGAGTGGTCCGACGGTTTGGTTTTTGCGCCTGCCTGCCTGCCTCGCCGTAGCCTCGCGG
>CAZPPM010000201.1:0-2939 GCA_964588445.1 uncultured Citrobacter sp. | reverse complement strand
AATCATAGTGCTCAAAATTTAACGTACGTAATAATTATTATCAAAAACAAAATAAATTGATTTCAACATGTGCCCCAAAATTAGTTATTCACCTATTCTTCCTCAGTCCTTGCACTTGCTGCTTCTATTATGCGGCCGAAGAAAATAGCATTCATAAACAACTTGCTACCACCTAACCAAAAACCTCTGAAATTAGGATTATCAGGTATACTGATTACACGGCCACCGCCAACGGCATTTACAATAACTGCCGCCGAATTCTTTACCGCATCCTTATTTTCCTTACTTAGCCAACCACTCTGTAAAGGTTGCGCTCCATAGAAGAATGGTGTAGCATACGGATTTTTACTTTTTTCCATAAAAGCCGTATTACCCTTAAACATACTGATATTCTTTGTGCGATAGCCGTAGGCTAAAGGATGAGATAAATCCATCTCTGCCGAAAAAATTGCACCGCTCATTCGCTGCGCGCCATCTACTTGCTCCCTTAGTGTATACGTCAGTTTTTGCGTACTATCTACAGGTGGTTTCGCTTTCTTCATCGTTACCGTACTGATACCATTTTGTGCCGCCCAGGCTACTGCTTCTTCCGTAAGGATAAGCGTACCGCCATTTTGCACCCAGGCTTTTAATTCATCTTTGTTTAACTGGTTATAACTACCGCCAACAAGTATTATGGTATTGTAGCGTTGTAATTGCGTACGGCTATATCCCTGCGGCTCCAGCTGTGTGATAGGTATGTGCATCCGTTGATCCAACAAATGCCAAACCTCACCTGCATCCAATGCATTAACACCACTCCCTGTAATCAGTGCAATGGAAGGATTTGTTGTAGTAACAAACTTACCACTGCCCAAGTCAACACCACTAATAGCACTACCCGATTGCACCGCTTCAATTAAAACACTGTTATTCTCAGCAACTTTCTGCAGCGTTGCATAAGTTGCGTCTATGTTTTTTGTTTGCAGGTGCACTGGTATCAGAATAGCACCATAGGTAAATCTTTTATTTCCGCTGCTTACTCTTACTTCAAATTCTCTCGTAGCTACTTTTGTAAGAATACCGGCTTGCTGTAATTCATACAAAGCCTTGGGTGCATAAAAATCATCCCACTCTAAAACATAGGCATACTCACTTTTTGCCGCTACGCCACCCTGTCCAAATGAAACCGTTGTTACTTTTTTACCCAAACCCACTGCATTTACCTCTTTTGCTCCAACAGCTGCATATGGTAAGCCAAAAGCAAGTGGCATAGTCCAGGCCGTAATATCATAAAACAAACTATCCTTGTATTCCAGTGTTTTTTCAAAAATGGTTTGAATCAATTTGTACTGCGGTTGATTGGCGGGCACTACATAAGTATTCTCCGAAGAAAAACGTTGACCTTCCAGTGTTACCTCTTTCCCTAATTCATAGACGTCTATTTGATGTCGCAATAGCATTTGTGTAAATAATGCTGCTTGCTTTTTTACCGCATTGCCTCCAAAAACATAGCTCTTGGTTGCAGCACTTGCTCCTTCCTGCAAAGCCATTTTATAAAAATCTCTTTGCCAGTTTAAAAATTCTTTTCTCAATGATTTGGCACCTTCCAAAGTAGACAAAGCCGTGATAAACTGATTACGTATGGTAAAAGGAAAAGAAAGTAACCCATTCGCTGTTTCCTGTAAGTGGCCACGGGAAGAAGCTTGCTCAAATAGAATACCAATAGCGCCGTTAATATCCGGATAGGTAGAGCCTTTGCCATAATAAAAGTCATCATAACTTTCTTTGGTAAAATAAAGCGATCCTATCCTGTCCAAATAAGCTGCGTGGAAGTTTCCCAACGCTGCAGTTAGTTCTTGATTTTTTGCAGGCGTTAACGGATTTACACGGGAAGGGACTCCCGGTTGAAAAAAGAAAGTTGCATTGCTACCCTGCTCATGATGATCGGTAAGGATATTGGGTTTCCATTTATGAAACCACGCTAAGCGATGCTGACTCTCCGGATGTACCGCCGGAAGCCAGTCACGATTTAAATCAAACCAGTAATGATTAAAACGACCACCCGGCCACACTTCTCTATATTCCCTACTCATGGGATCGCTTGTCAGGTTCTTGCTTTTATGCTGATTGACCCAGGTACTGAAGCGCTGCATACCATCGGGATTAAAAGACGGATCAAAAAGAATAATTGTGTTATCCAGCAAGTCATCAATTTGCTTTCCTTTACCTGCTGCAAGATAATAGGCTGTTACTAATGAAGCATTGGTACCACTTTGTTCATTACCATGTATGGAATGACCAATCCATACAACAACGGGCATATTATCCGTATTGAGCGAAGCTGATTTAGCCGGGTCTGTCAATTGCACATGCTGCTGTCTTATTTCTTCTAAGCGTGCATGATTTTTAGGCGATGTAATAATCAATAACACCTGTGGTCTTTTCTCATACGTGAAACCCATTGTTTCCAACTTTACCCGGGAAGGCGCTGCCGCCGCAACAGCTTTCATATAATTGACCAAGCGATCATGTGTAACATGGTACTCACCTACCTCGTGATAAATAATATCCTTGGGCTTAGGTATTGCCGGATCGTATTGAATACTATCGGGAAGAAAATAACTAAGATCCTGTGAAAAAGCAAAAGCTGAAATCGCCGTACATAGACAAACAAGAATAATCCTTCTCATAATAAGTAATGTAGTTATGTAAGAGGGGAAGATACATCTTAATTTTAGTAGAACAACCTGTTAGACAAACACCTATACATCACTAAATTTTACTTAACCCAATCCCTGTTTTAGCTGTACCTTTGCAGCTTGCAATTTTATCAGTTATGAGTCGTAAAGGAAAAGTGCTGGTGGCTATGAGTGGCGGTATAGATAGTACTGTTGCTGCGTTGATGCTTCATGATGAAGGCTATGAAGTAGTGGGCATTACTATGAAAACATGGGACT
>CAZPPM010000200.1:0-2966 GCA_964588445.1 uncultured Citrobacter sp. | reverse complement strand
AGCCCCCTGAAAGGGGAATTCATAAGGACGGTATTTATTGGATGTATCATTTACCGATGGTATTCAAAATTTCCCGCGCAATTATTTTATCTGCATCTCGCATCGCCAGCTTTCCCATATTATGACTCATTACATTCAACTTATTCTCGTCATTTATCAACTCCAAAACCGTTGGTATCAACTGTTCCTTCGCTTCCGCATCTTTTATCATTACCGCAGCGCCTTCTTTTACCAGTGCTTGTGCATTCGCCGTTTGATGATCTTCAGCTGCATAAGGATAAGGCACCAGTACCGCAGGCTTTTTTACCATGGTTAATTCAGCTACCGTCATCGCACCGGCACGAGCTACTACAATATCCGCTGCTGCAAAAGCCTGATGCATATTGGTAATAAAATCATTTGCCCACACCGCCGTATTTCCTTTTGCTTTCTCCTTCGCTTTTTCTACAAATAATTTTCCCGTTTGCCATATTACCTGTAAGTCTGCGTCTGTCCACTGTGTTAGCTGCTTATCTACTGCTTCATTGATGGTCTTGGCACCCAGGCTACCGCCTACTACCACAATCGTCTTCTTGTTTTCATTTAATGAAAATGAACGAAGACTCTCCGCTTTATCTGCTTTTCCTTCTGCTATTCCTTTCCTAACAGGGTTGCCTGTATGCACTATTTTCTCTGCAGGAAAAAATTTTTCCATCCCGCTAGTACCGGTAAAAACTTTTGCTGCTTTTCTTCCCAGTAATATATTCGACTTACCTGCAAATGAATTGGACTCATGAATAAACGTAGGTATACCTTTTGCCTGCGCAAAACGCAATACCGGAAAGCTGGAATAACCGCCTACTCCAATTGCCGCATCCGGTTGAAAAGAGCGAACAATTTTTCTTACCTGCCAAAAACTCTTGATAAGCTTGTAGGGTAAGCCAATATTTTTTATCAAAGAACTTCTATTAAAACCTGCGATATCCAATCCCTCAATTCTATATCCCGCCTGTGGCACTTTTTCCATTTCCATTTTCCCTTTGGCTCCTACAAAAAGAATATCAATAGC
Organism: uncultured Citrobacter sp.; assembly: GCA_964588445.1. GTDB lineage: Bacteria > Bacteroidota > Bacteroidia > Chitinophagales > Chitinophagaceae > CAZPPM01. Next base: position 1,918 of record CAZPPM010000200.1, on the reverse strand, counting down.
CGGGTCTTCTTCTTTCAATGCATTAGCAATCGCAATAGCTGGAAAAATATGCCCGCCTGTACCACCGCCTGCTATAATTATTTTTTTTGCCATCGCTATGCCGCCTTCTCTATTGCTTTACCTTCCGACTGCTCTACGTTTCTCGCTACACTTAATATAATGCCAATTGCCAGACAGGTAAAAATGAAACTTGAACCTCCCATACTTACCAGCGGCAACGTAACTCCCGTTACCGGAAATAAATTCACCGTCACTGCCATATTCGCAACAGCTTGTATGGCTAATGTGAAACTGAGTCCTAATGCCAGAAATGCACCAAAGGCAAAAGGACATCGTTTAAATATGCGTATGCATCGGTAGAGAAATACGAGATAGATAAACACAATAAATGCTCCGCCTAATAAACCATATTCTTCTATCACTATTGCAAAAATGAAATCGTTATACGCTTGTGGCAGATAATCTCTTGTGGTACTATTACCGGGTCCTACACCTAAAACACCTCCTTTGGCAATCGCCATCTTTGCCTGGTTTACCTGGTACATCTCATCATTATCCGCTTCTTTACCGCCGTAGATAAAATTCTCTACACGTCCTATCCATGTTTCTACTCTTGCAAATAATGCCGACGAAGAAGCTTTTTTCACGGTCGCTGTTTCATCTCCCTGCTTATGCTGCGCTACCGCCGCAATTATCAAAAAGGCAATAGGAATAAACGCCACACCTACCACCATCAGGATATGCTTGGTTCGTACTCGCCCAATGAACATCAACATCAAACAACTGGCGCCTAATAATAAAGCAGTAGATAAATTAGCCGGTGCAATAAGTATACAGGTGATAGCCACGGGAATCATTACCGGAATAAATCCTTTCTTAAAGCTCTTAATAACATCCTGTTTTTTGCTTAGTAATCTGGCGAGGTACATAAACAAAGCCAGCTTGGCCAAATCAGATGTTTGCATCGTCATATTTATCAGCGGCAACTTTATCCAACGGCTTCCTTCATTCATCCTCACACCAAAAAACAAGGTGTAAATCAATAAAGGAATACATAAAAGAAAAAGAATAGTGGCTACCCGAGAGTACACGGTATAGTTGACAAGGTGTGCAAAGTAAACCACCAACACGCCTATCACAATAAACGCCACTTGCTTGAAAAGATATACTTCCGTATTCCCTTTGTAATGCTTATACGCCAGGGTTCCTGTAGCGCTATACACTGCCAGCAGTGATACCAATGCCAGTAGCACCACAAGTGCCCATATCACTTTATCCCCTTTTGTTTTTCCTAAAAGGTTGCGTGCATTCAGGCTATTGCCCAACTCACTAAATCGTATATCTTTTGTTGCCTCCATGTTTTATCACAGTTCTCTTACTGCTTTTTTAAATTGCTGCCCTCTGTCTTCATAGTTTTTAAACAAATCAAAGCTTGCACAGGCAGGACTTAACAATACCACATCTCCTTTGGTAGAAAAATGAAAGGCTGCCTGCACACACTCTTCTGCACCCTCTGTATCAACGATAGTGGGTACAATCTCTCCAAAAGCCTCATGAATTTTTTTATTATCTACACCCAGACAGATAATCGCTTTCACTTTTTCTTTAACTAAATCCGCTATCAATGTATAATCATTTCCTTTGTCCACTCCGCCAAGAACCAACACAGTGGGTCGTGTCATACTTTCCAATGCATACCAGGTTGAGTTGACATTGGTCGCTTTACTATCATTGATAAATTCAACGCCTCTCACTGTAGCTACAGGTTCCATACGGTGTTCCAGACTTTGAAAATCCTGCACCGCTTCTCTTATCTTTTCTTTACGGATATCCATGGTAGCCCCCGCTACACAGGCTGCCATTGTATTATACTGGTTATGTTTCCCTTTAAGGGCAAAGTCAAATACACTCATATTGA
>CAZPPM010000199.1:0-2968 GCA_964588445.1 uncultured Citrobacter sp. | reverse complement strand
GTTTTGTTTTTCAATGACATAACAATTGATTTATTGATTGAAGTTAAGCAAATCACTAATAGAAGGGATTATTCTCGTAATAAACCTATGTTAGCCGTAATTATCGTTGCACAATTTTCGGCAATAAATGCGGTAGACTAGGGCTAGGAACAATAGTATATTTGAGTAAGACGAGCGATGAATCAGACAGGCTTTGTAGTCCCGTTTTTAATATCCTGAAAAACCAACTCTCTCTGATCTCTGGCATCGAAAAACCTTTTTGCAAGACCCTGCTTCGGCGGGGTCTTGTTGTAAGTGCTATTCCGGTTCTATCATACTGGCCTGTTGATTCATAAGGCCTGTTGGTAATTCAAAACTTACATCCTTCAAATCCTGTGTGGCAATAAGGCCTTTGTGGCCATAGAGATTATTATCGCGGGTAATGTATTGAGCGTATTTATCTGTGTAAAAAATCCCTTTGTTTTGATCCCACCAAAGGTCCGGACTTTTTAACGTGTCGCCTTTTGCGGTAATTACAATAACACTATCTCGTAGGTACACTTTGTTCTGGCTTTCATAATATTTTCCATATAAGCAATCTAGCCAAGTTTCTACCTGTGTGCTATCATTATAAAAATCTACATGTAATGATTGGGGGAACTCAATGTACATGGAATCAGACAGTACCCGAAACATTAAGGGGGCCGTTAGCTTTGCCTTCATCTTTCCCTCCTGACTCATATAACTTACCACATCGATGGCTTCTTCCTGCATCACTTTATCCTTTGTCCATACGTCAATATCTTCCTGCTTGTTTTCACAACCCCAAACAAGACAGCAGCCTGTAAAGAAAGCTGCTGTACGAGATAAATAAGATCGTAATAAACAAAGCATACGCTTATTCATATTTTCTTTTTCTAAACCAAAAATCTGTCAGCGAGAAGCCGGCAGAGAAACGGAATAGATTTTCTTTCAATAGCGATTCGTTATTGCCACGTTGTACAAATTCAAAGGCCAGGTTGACAAAAGTTACCTGATCAGGTGATGTCATACGACTACGATTAGCGATAGGTAAGCCCAATCCCAATGTTATACCGGTTACAGGAAGTTTTTCGTTGACGTACACATAATCATTGCCGGTAAAGAATCCTGCTCTATAGGCTACATTGCTAAAGTAGCTACGCGTAGGTATAGGACGTAGCTGCCCGCCCAATCTTAGTTCCGACTTGTCTCTTACTGTAGGATCTGGCTGGTCATAAAAGCGGTAATCGCTCCAGTTGTTCTGTACATAATCAACCCCTACCAGCCAGCTGGCTTTGTCCATGCCGCCTCTTTTTTCAAGCACCAAGCCATACGTTAAATTAGAAGGGTAGGTGATATTGCCTTTAATATTTCTTTGCACAGCTACACTATCTGTTCTTGTGTATCCCTGGGTCTCATTATAACTATAAGTTTCCCGTATAATATCCTGAGAAGCTTTCAATGTTTGCTTCATATTGCCATAGATACCGGCCGTCAATGACATATTGTTTTTGAGGGATATCGTGTACTGCAAACCGGCATTCAAATAGATATTACCATAGTTAGTAATTGTTTGATAATTGCCGGGATAGAAAAGAATGGAATCATTCAAAAAGGCGCGACGGCTGCTATAATCTTTTTTACCAAAAAGATAACCGGTATTGAACCCTATTGCCAGACTGTGCTTCTTAGCAATGGAGAATTTATATCCTGTTCCGATAGAAGCAAGATAAGAACCTCCGTCCCCCTGGTTGAGGTTAATGGCGCTATCAATAGGCAAGTTGGTATTAGGATCAAAAATTCTTTCCAGCTTGCTCATTTTATAACTAACACGAGTAATGGGGCGTAGTCCAAAACTCATTCCCCAGTTAGTGCTTAAGGGAATGCCTAGTTGCACATGAGAGAAAAGCGCATTGGACGCTTTAAATTTTTGCGTGCTGTTGGGCTCTGATAAATTACGGTTTTCTACGTTGATGCCGATGTCCAATACAGGACGGCCTACTACTAATTTTTTTGACTTTTGTTCTTTGAACGATTGAAAATAAGCGTAGGAGGCAGGGTTATTAAAATTCACAGAAAACATATCAATATATCCTGCAGAGAAACCACCCATTCCTCGGTTCACAATATTAGTAGATGGCACCAAATCTCCGAGACCATAGCGGCTATAGGGAGAGTTATCTTGTGCAGAAACAGACTGGAATAACGTAAAAACGAGTAAAACAGGTAACGTTTTGGTTGCAGTAAATCTGATAAGAAACCTTCCTAACGGATTGATTTTCTTATGGATTGTTGACTTCGCTGATAGCATAAAGACCTTTAAATATTAAATCAGGGTCTGCAAATATCTTGTTTTTCAGGTGCGAAGCCAAAAACACTATATCCCCCCCGGTTAATACCACGTTAAAGTTGCCAAATTTTTCACTGTACGCATTAATAAAACCATCCATTTCAAAGGCTATTCCCAGTACCACACCACTCAGGATATTGGTGGCTGTATCATAGCCAATAAGCGGGGCATTACTGCTGGCTTGTATTACAGGCAGCTTGGCCGTATAATAATTAAGCGACTTTAAGCGCATTTCCAACCCCGGAGAAATACCTCCACCGGTAAGCTCATTATATTTATTAATAAAGTTGTACGTAATACAACTCCCCATGGCTATTACGAGGTTATTCTTTCCCGGGTAAAAATGAACGGCTCCTGCTGTCAGCGCCAGCCTGTCGGCGCCGATGGTTTCCGGCTTTCCCACAGGGGTGGTAAAAGGCAGCTTGGTAAGATGGCTAAGCTTGTGAAATTTTGTTTTGGATGCCAATAAGTTTTCTATTTCCGGGTTATGATCAATCACGGAAGACAGGATTGATTTACGCGGATGATACGTATCTAAGAGTTGCTGAATAGTGGCTGCACTATCATCTTCCAGCACAATGACTTTATCAATTTCTTCTTCATTGAATACAGCTACTT
>CAZPPM010000198.1:0-3051 GCA_964588445.1 uncultured Citrobacter sp. | reverse complement strand
AGTTGAAACCTGGAATAGCTAGGAAACCTGCTCCCCAAATTTGACGGCTACCTACCCCTTGGAAGAAGGCACTAATATCAAATCCTTTATAGTCAGCAGCTAATCTAAATCCGTATTCGTATCGGGGATTAGTATTGCCAATAACTGTCAAATCACCATAGTCATCTAGTGAGTTAGCCCCATTGTTGATTTCTCCATCACCATTGAGGTCTTTAAACTTCACGTCACCAGGGCCAAAGAAGAAGTTAGCAGAGTTTTGTACAAAAGGCTGGTAAACGGGTTTCTTGCCATCTACTGTTTTAAGGCGATATGCCTGTCTTCCCGCATACAAAGCACTTTCAGCGGCAGTTAATGTGATCAAGATAGGTCTTCCATTCGCATCCAATTCAAAGTCATCATATTGATACAGTCTTTCTGTGCGATAGCCCCATATTTCTCCAATATCTTTTCCATTATAGTTGCTTGTAACAGTTCTGCCAGATCCAAAGGATGTTAAGCGTGTTTTAGCATCCGAAATATTACCTCTTAGGTTGATACCTAGGCCATTTTTAAATCGATGGTTAAAGTCAACTGTTAATTCCCATCCTTTAGTAGATAAGCCCCCATCGTTACCAAGAGAAGGGGCCGCTCCAAATGTCAATGGAATACCTTCAAACGGAACCAACATGTTTTTAGTAATTCTTTCAAATACATCGAATGTAACATTCACTTTACCATTCCATAACCCAATGTCTACACCTAGGTTTTTACTAACTACATCCTGCCACTGAATATTTGGGTCCATTGATGCTGGTGTTGTAAGCTGCATCAGTCTTGCGCCTGTGCCACCTATCCAAGTAGATTGGGTACTAGTCATTCTCGGAACATACAAGTTGTTTTGTACTGTTTGATCTCCAATGGAACCCCAAGAAGCACGAACTTTCAAAAAGTTAACTACAGAGCTAATACTTTGCATAAAGTTTTCATGGCTTATTACCCAACCAGCTGATACTGATGGGAACCATCTCCACTGTAAGTGAGTAGGGAATTTAGAAGCTCCATCATACCTAAGATTGCCTTCTACTAAGTATTTATTCTGAAACGCATAGTTGACACGGCCAAAATAACCTAGTTGGGATTCCCATTCTTTATTTCCATTATTGGTTTGTACTCCAACTGCAAAAGGAAATTGAGGATTAGTTATATTAGTGAGCTGTGTTCTTTGTGCCCAATCCCATTCAGAAGTTCTGGTCACTCTGTTAACGCCCAGTATAAATTTAAAATCGTGGTCTTGTTCTAATTTTAGATTATAAGTAGTAAGCGCATTTAATGTTGATGTAAATAGATTTGTAGCCTGTCTGAATATATGATCAGGGTTGGCGCCAGGAGCTGTATATGGATTCATTACTAAATCATACGCTCTGATGGCACCAGGATCGGAGCTATTAACGACATTTCCTTCATTATTTACGTAGATAGGGTTGCCATTAGCATCATTACGAGCTACCGGTGCTGACCAAGAATCCCTAGCCGTAAACCTGGTTCCGGGTCTGTTCCATATCTCTTCATTATTGGTAAAGGTATAATCCACATCTACTTTCCAGTTAGATGTAATATTTACAGTACCTCCACCGCTAAAGTTCATATAATTGGTAAGTATAGAAGCGGTATTCGCATCTGTCAACTCACTTGCCGGGCTACGGATAGGATCACCATTTTCATCATTGCCAAATGGATACAATGGACCCCAACGGTAAATGTAAAGCCAAGGGTCAGCGGTTGTAGAGTTAGTAGCGTAACCATATTCTTTATTCCTTCTGGAGTATAATGCACTACCTCTTAGCGTAACATGTTTACTCAGTTCAGAAGATAATTTTAAGGAGGCGTTATAGCGTGTGAACTGATCTTTTTTAGCGGGCTTTACCATGCCACTTTGATCAAGCATGCCTAAGCCAAAATTATAGGAAGTTTTTCCCGACTTCATGCCTACCGATAAATTATGTTGCTGTGTAGGTGCCCATTCTTTGACCATATAATCATAAGGATCGTAGGTTCTTACACCCATTTTCTGAGCAGTACCGGGTTGCACATACCAGTCTCGTCCAAATACTGTTGGGTCGTTTGGCCCAATTGTATTGCCATACTTCTCCTTCCATTCAAGGGCTCTTTCATAACTAGCCCTGTTTACGTAATAAAAGGCACCAGTTGGCGTTGTAACACCCACTCTTTCAGCAGCATTAACAGTGTATTTAAGTCCGTTAACGTCTGCCATTTTCAGGTCTTTCCATACATTTTGGAAAGAAAAGTTGTTCGTATACGCGATTTGCGGTTTTGAAGATCCGGAACCTGTTTTAGTAGTAATAAGGATGACACCAAATGCAGCTTTCGCACCATAGATTGATGCAGAAGCAGCGTCTTTTAACACAGTAATAGAGGCTATATCATTAGGGTTTACAACCTGGATACTCGGAATCTCCACGTTGTCTAACAAAATGAGAGGAGACGAGCCTCCATTTATAGAACCAATTTGCCCTCTAATTTTAATGATAGGGTCAGAGCCTACTTCACCTTCCGGCACAACAACACTCAAGCCGGCCGCTGCCCCCTGAAGTCCCCTTCCAACATCAGCTATAGGTCTATTCGTAAGTGTTTTATCTACATTTACCGTAGATACTGCACCTGTGAGATTGCCTCTTCGTTGCTGCCCATATCCTACTACCACTACATCATCAAGTGTTTCCTGATTTTGATCCATCGAAACGGTAATAGAAGTTTCTCTTCCTACTACTACTTCTCTTACGGCATAACCTACAGAAGTGAACTGCAGTACTTGCCCCACAGCTGCAGTAATAGAGAAGTTTCCCTCCTCATCGGTTACAGAAGAGTTGGTCGTGTTTTTAATGGAAACGGTTACTCCCGGTAAAGGAGTGCCTTCATTGCTTCTGACTGTTCCCTTAATTACATTTCCCTGCGCAAATGCAACATGCGTCAGGAGAAATGACAGAAGCAGAATGACTGTAGACAGCCAATGTTTTTTTGTCATAGCAGACTAGTTTTTTGTTTAAAAGAATT
>CAZPPM010000197.1:0-3113 GCA_964588445.1 uncultured Citrobacter sp. | reverse complement strand
AGGATCGAACTCCCGACCTTTGGGTTATGAGCCCAACGAGCTACCGCTGCTCTACCTCGCGATGTGGGGTGCAAAGGTAGGGGTATCTATATTACTACCCAAACAAAATAAAAAAATCACCTAAAAAAGGTGATGTAACGAACTGCATTTATTGCTTATCAAGAACGCTTTGTTATACTACTGGATCCACTTGTTTTTACACTTTTAATCACACCCTGCCCTTTATACTTGATATCGCTATTACCACTTGCCTCTGCAGAAAATTCTTTATTCACCGTAATCTTAATATCACTCGCTCCTGATACACTGAAGTTACCATAATCAACCTGAAGACCGTAGCCATTAAAATCACTGGCCCCACTAACATTGATATTAATCTGCCCTACCGTTCCCTGCATCACAACATCGGATGCGCCGCTCATATCCACATCTAATTTTCCAATATGCCAGGTTCCTTGTCTAATATCGCTCGCCCCGGATAGTTTTAGTTTTAAGTCATCCAACTTAATTACACTCTTTACATATACGTCACATGCCCCACTTACCTCTAGCTTGGATATAGTTTTGAAAGAGATATACACTTTAAGTTTCATTTTGCCAGTAGGCGAATTTCGTGAGCTACCATCATCGTACCACACTTTTAACACCCCGTCTTTCGACTCAGTCTTAATACTCGAAAGATGTTTCTTATCAGCAGCACTTACTGCTAAGCCCTCCTCTTCCCCTTGTACAAGATATACATCAAAAGCATGGGATATCTTTATGGCATTAAATGCAGCCACAGCCCTGGGCTCTGCATTTTCATCGCTGATAGTTAATTGCGCCATTATCGGCGAAAACAAAAAGGCAGCCAATACAAACAATACTATCTTTTTCATTCTTTTTAATTAAAGCTTTTAAATTTTTGAGACTTTACCTCCTGTCGTTGTCTTTTGGCGAACAGTGGCATTGCCTTTATAATTTATTTTACCTCCTGTGGTGGCTATTGCATCCAATTCTTTTTCCGCACGTATTGCAACGAATGCACCCGTATTTACACTTGCATTACAGTTTTCAGTTGCAATATCTTTCCCATCAAATTTACTACCTGTTGTCCCCTTCACGGCCATTGATTCCGTCTTGCCAGACAAATTGATAACAGAGCCTGTACTTTGTCGCACATCTAATTGTGCAATATCAATCTCACCCTTAATCGTTGCGCCAGTACTGGCAACGATACCCAAGGATGATGATTTAAGTACACCCTCTATTTTTGTCGATGCACCTGTTGCAACAATAAGCTTTTTTAAAGCCTTATAAGAAACATACGCTTTTAATTGCTTATTTGTTTTTTTATTGACAGCTTTGGTTTTATTCTCATAATAAATCTTCAACATTCCATCTTCTACTTTAGTAACGATTTTATCTCGAAAAGTAGTTGTTGCAGCGCTTACCGCCAGCTCTTCTTTTTCTCCTTCAATAAGAATAAGATGAATCCCTGTTGCCACATCTATTGAATGAAAACTACCAATTTCCCTTTTTTGCGCAAGCGGATCGCTAATCGCTTTTTGGGTAAAGCCGGCATACATTAACATCATAGCCAATAAGAAAAAAAAACTCTTTTTCATAACTAAGTTGGGGGTTTATATCCCTTTAGTACGCATGGCTACTTAAAAAGTTACACCTTTTCAATACTTTTTTCTTATACCTTTGCACCAGTTCTTACAAAAAGCTTTGTAAGCTTCAGCGTTCCCGGGGTGTTTGTTATTATTTGTTATTCAAATACTTAACAATCTGAGATTATACCCGTAAACCTGATCAGGGTAATGCCTGCGCAGGGAAGGAGGTCAGCACTATGCCCTTTCTCCAACAGCATTTCCCTCTCATTTTTTAACCCAAAAACTTAAAAAAAATGAAGAGGATTGCACTCACATCATTTTATGTCACACTCGCTGCGATAACTATCGCACAACAACCGGAATCACGAGTCACAACTACTCAAACGGACAGCTTTTATCTGCTATCCCCAGTAGAAGTACGAGCTATCAGGGTAAATGAAAGAGCCCCATTTGCAAAAACAAATCTTTCCAAACTACAAATCAAAAAGCTAAACCAAGGGCAGGATTTGCCGTATGTATTAAACCAAACACCATCGGTAATTGCTTCCTCTGATGCGGGCAATGGTGTAGGATACACCTACATGAAAATACGTGGCACTGATGCTACCCGTATTAATGTTACGCTCAACGGAATTCCTTTTAATGATGCAGAAAGTCAGGGAAGTTTTTTTGTTAATCTACCGGATTTCACGTCTTCAGTTAACTCAATACAAATACAGCGCGGTGTGGGTACCTCTTCCAATGGTACGGGAGCATTTGGTGCCACAGTAAGCTTATCTACCAACGAGGTAAATAAAGAGTCATATGCAGAAATGACTAATGGCTTTGGCTCTTTTACCACCTGGCGTCACACCGTCAAAGCAGGTACAGGTCTTATCAACGAACATTTTACAGTAGATGCACGACTTAGTCGCATTACCAGCAATGGTTATGTAGACAGAGCTTCCAGCAACTTACAAGCTTTCCACCTTTCGGGAGCTTATCTTGGTGACAAGTCTGCACTTCGCTTTAATATTTTTTCGGGTAAAGAAAAAACGTACCAGGCATGGAATGGTATATCAAAAGATCAACTAAAAGAAAACCGAACATTTAACTCAAGTGGAACGGACAGGCCGGGTACTCCTTATGATAATGAAACAGACAATTATAATCAAACGCATTACCAGTTATTCTTTGATACCAAATTAAACTCTTACTGGAGTTTTAACACAGCAGCTTTTCTCACTCGTGGTATTGGCTACTACGAAAATTATAAAGGAAAACAAGCATTTGAAAAGTATGGACTGTCTCCATTCTTACTCAATGGAGAGTTAATAGAAAAAACAGATTTAATACGTCAGAAATGGTTAGACAATTATTTTTATGGTCAAATAGCTTCTGCACAATTCAAGAAAAATAAAAACACGGTTACCATTGGTGGCGGTTGGAGCCGCTATACCGGCGATCATATTGGGAAAGTAATTTGGGCTAAGTATGGTTTTGACAGCGATTTTGAATACTATAATAATCCTGCAA
>CAZPPM010000196.1:0-3182 GCA_964588445.1 uncultured Citrobacter sp. | reverse complement strand
GCTCGCCATCACGTAGTGTAGTATCAAAGATGTGAATTTTACCGTCAGCCATAATACATTGAATTAAATAAAGTGAACAAAAACTAATGATTGTGCGTATTTCTCATCTCTGGAGACAAAAAGATCCAAACAACCGTCCTACTAAATTATCTTTGTATAAAGAGATGGTAAAATCAAAATAACAATAGCTTTACATGGCCGAAAATGGCAATATAGAGCTGAAACCCTTGCCAGTAAAGGATTTTAAAGGAGAGGAATTACGATGCCCAACCGGTCAACAGATGCTTTGTTTCAATTAATAAAATCGCTGGAGAAAAGCGAGAAGAGGAATTTTAAGCTCTATGTTAAGCGTAACTCTGCTACGGAGGATCTTAAAATCGTTCAATTATTTGATGCATTGGACAAAATGCAGGATTATGATGAGGTGCTAATCTTAAAACGCAATCCGTTTTTAAAGAAGAAGCAGCTCTCCAATATGAAAGCACATTTGTACAAACAGGTGTTAGCGAGCCTGCGTATAATCCGGGATGATAATAATATAGATATGCTCTTGCATGAATATATGGATCATGCCCGTATCTTATATAATAAAGGATTGTACTTACAAAGCTTACGGTTGCTTAAGCAAATGAAAGAAGTAGCGCAGGCACATCACCAAATAACGTATCTCCAACAGGCGCTTTTTTTTGAGAAAAAAATCGAAGCACTTTATATCACCCGAAGCATGCAGGATAGGGCAGATGAATTGAGCCTTGAGTCGGCTACTGTAAATGATGCCGTAAGCTTGGTTAATCGGCTTTCCAGCTTATCACTTCAATTGTATAGCTGGTATATTCAAAACGGCCATGCTCGTAATAAAAAAGATATAGCAGATATACAGGCATTTTTTAAAAAGCATTTTCCTTCCGAGGCAATAGGGGTGACGGGTTTTTATGAAGAATTATATGTATATCAATCCTATTCCTGGTACGCATTTATTCGCCTTGACTTTTTACAGTTTTACAGATATTGTCAAAAATGGGTAGATGTTTTTGAGAAGTATCCTGGCATGATTGCCGTAGAGACATCCAGCTATATAAAAGCTATACATAATCTTATGTCGGCTCATTTTGATTTATTGAATCATAAAAAGCTGGCTGAAACCATAAAAAAACTGGAACAATTTGCCCGGCATAAACTGGTGAAGGATAATGATAACAATAGGATACTTACTTATCAGTATTTGTACACTGCCCGCATCAACCTTTATTTTTTACAAGGGACTTTTGATAAAGGAATAAAGATGGTGCCTTTCTTGGAAGAGATGCTAAAGGAGTACGGCATTTATTTAGATACACACCGCGTTCTTGTTTTCTATTATAAGATAGCTTGCTTGTATTTTGGCAGTGGCGATAATGAAAAAGCAATCGACTATCTCAATAGGATTATTAATCAAAAGTCGGATTTGCGTACCGACTTACAATGCTATGCCCGGTTGTTACATTTAATTGCGCATTATGAATTGGGCAATTTTGACTTACTGGAATATCTAAGTAAGTCAGTGTATCGCTACATGGCAAAAATGGAAAACCTAAGTAAGGTAGAGGAAGAGATGTTTGGTTTCCTGAGAAGATCCTTCTCTGTAGGTGCTCACGCATTAACGCCCGAATTTGAGAAATTACTGGCAAAGCTTAAGATATATGAAACCGACCCATTGGAAAGAAGAGCCTTTGCTTATCTGGATGTAATAAGCTGGCTGGAAAGTAAAATCAATAATGTAAATGTACAGGACGTAATGCGGGAGCGCTATACGGGTCGAAAGAAATAGCTAGCTGTTGCGGTGGGCGTAATCAGGTAAATGGCTCATAGAATAAGCAGATTTCGACCATTTTGCCTACCACATGGACAGGAATTGGGTAATAGAGAATTATTCAGAAAATTTTTTGGAAGGGAAATGTCACACGCTTATCTTTGCCGTCCTGAAAAATGACCGTTACGCCCCGTTCGTCTAACGGTTAGGACATCAGATTTTCATTCTGGTAATAGGGGTTCGATTCCCCTACGGGGTACATATTAAAAGCACTGAGTTCTTCAGTGCTTTTTCTTTTACAGAATGCTTTCAATAGTGTAACTTACACGCTCTTTAAAACATAAAACTTATTAAGAAATGAGCACAGTTAAAGTTGCTATCAATGGTTTTGGAAGAATTGGCCGGTTGGTATACCGCCAGATATATAAAATGGAAGGTATTGATGTAGTTGCTATCAATGATCTTACCAGTCCTAAGGTATTGGCACATTTATTAAAGTATGATAGTGCGCAGGGGCGATTTGATGCAGAGGTGAAGGCGGGCGAAAATTCAATAACAGTTAATGGCGATGAAGTAAAAATATATGCACAAAAAAATCCTGCAGAAATTCCTTGGAAAGAACATGAAGTAGATGTTGTATTGGAGTGTACAGGATTTTTTACTGATAAGGATAAAGCGGCGGCTCACCTTACTGCGGGTGCTAAGCGTGTGGTTATTTCTGCACCGGCTACAGGCGATTTAAAAACAATTGTATTCAATGTTAACCATAGCATTTTAGACGGTTCGGAAACAATCATTAGCTGTGCTTCCTGTACAACCAATTGCCTGGCACCGATGGCGCAGGTATTGGATGAGCAATTTGGAATTGTAAATGGATTAATGACAACTATCCATGCTTATACCAACGATCAGAATACGCAAGACGCTCCACATCCTAAAGGAGATTTGCGTCGTGCAAGAGCGGCTGCGCAAAATATTGTTCCCAACAGTACAGGGGCGGCCAAGGCAATCGGTTTGGTATTGCCTAATCTGAAAGGTAAGCTGGATGGTAGCGCACAGCGTGTGCCTACGTTAACAGGTTCTCTTACAGAAGTAACAGCTATTCTTTCTAAAAAGACTACAGTTGAAGAGCTGAATGCTGCGATGAAAGCGGCTGCGAATGAAAGCTTTGGTTATACAGAAGATGAAATAGTAAGCAGTGATATTATTGGTATTGCTTATGGCTCTTTATTTGATGCTACTCAAACAAGGGTGCAGACAGTAGGCGACACACAATTAGTGCGCACCGTAAGCTGGTATGACAACGAGATGAGCTACGTTAGCCAGTTGGTACGTACAGTACATTACTTCGCAAAACTTATCAGTAAGTAATATAATTGAATAAAAAAAACAA
>CAZPPM010000195.1:0-3189 GCA_964588445.1 uncultured Citrobacter sp. | reverse complement strand
AGAATCGTTTGCATCTCCGCTCCTGCCAGCGATAAAGCCATCCCTACCAGCACAGCCATAATTGCATACGGCATTCTTATTTTCCAAATGATTACCTGTACACCACCATCCACAGCACTACTATTAAAAAGACCCAGCAGCACATCTTTTATTTTTAAAGAAGAAGGACCCAGTGCTATATCAAAACAAAAAGCCAATAAGCATATAAGCGATAGCCCGCCAATGATCCATCCTCTCTTTGTTTGTAACCGATCAAAGCTTTCCTCCGCCAGTTTTCTGGCTACAGCCGGTGATATTTTTTTTTCTTGCAACATTTATTTACACAATAAAAGGATTCCCTCTGTCATTTATCCATAGCTATCCAATAAGTACCCGTCATGGGTACGGATAAAAATTTTGTATTTAATTCTTTCAATGATGCATCCGGGTTCACATCCGTAAATAAGGAGGGGTGTATCCATTTAGCCATACACTCTGCCGCCAGTATATTGAAAGGTGATGCATAGAACAAATGCCACAATCCATATACTCTTTTCTTTTTTACTGCCGGCAACTCTGCAATGATGGGATCTTGCAATCTTTTTTTCATACTGCTTATCACTTCCGCTTCTTTCACATCTGCACCCAGCACTACACCCTTGCCGCGAAAAATATCGGTACCTGTTGCGATATATATATCAGGTTGCTTGCTAATGACAAACTCCTGATTTAACTGGCCTACAGCACCGGGCAATACTTCTGCACCAATATTATTACCACCGGCCATAGTAATAAAACTTCCCAAATTGCTTTTACCAGGAGAATTAAATTCGCTTTCCGCCATACCCGCTTTCATATCCATAAACACTTTAGGTGCGGCAGGTTTTTTGGTAGCGATACGATCGGCAATGCGCTTACGCCTTGTTTCATAAAATTGAATGAAAGCTTCTGCTTTTTGCTGGCGATTCAAAATTTGCCCTAATAAACGAATGCTGGGCACTGTATTATTAAAAGGGTCTTTTCTGAAATCAATAAAAACAATTGGAATACCTGCTGCTTCCAACTGTGCTATCTGCTCCTTTGCAGCAGGGCCGGGTCCATGGCCATTGATACTGAAGATGGCTAGATCCGGTTTAGCAATAATTGCTTTCTCTACAGAAAAACTTGCCGCATTACTACCTACGGTGGGCAACTTATCTATGGCCGGAAACTTTTTCTGGTAATGTTTATACTCCAATGTCTTTTTAAAATCATCCTGCCATGCAGCAACCAGGCTAACCGGATCGGCATCCAGAATATTTAAGGTGACGATATCCCTGCCTTCTCCCAGCAAAACTTTTTTTGCAGGTTGCTTGAGTTGTACGGTGCGCCCTTGCACATCTTTTAACGTAATAGCTTGTGCCTCTCCAACTACCGTTACCAGCAACAAAGCCAAACAACTGATGATACTTTTTTTACTCATACTATTTGTGGGTATTATTCTTTTCAAATCATTTTTCCTCGTCAACATTTTCTTATGTAGCCTACTCCTTATGCCCCACTGGCAATAACTCTTTTCGTTGCCAGTGGATCACGAGCTCTTCTCTAAAAGCAAATTTTAGCAGATGCCTTACCACTACATCTTCTGTACGCAGTACGATAGCTTCTGTTGCAGCTGTAATGGTAAACTGTAGTTCATTTTCTCTTGCCTGCATCAAGCAAATGGCCTCAGGAAAATCGGCCCGCCCTTCTGTTTCTGTATAACGGGTAGTAATTTTATTAGCAAAATGACGGCATAACCTTCTTATATAACTGCTTCCTTCTTTGGTATTGATGATCGACTCCGACTGGTAACTACTCATGATAAAGGGTTGAAAACCGCAAAATTCTCAGAGCTAAAGCGAAAACATTTTCACAATCAGGAAATGTTTCTTCCTCCATTAGCAATATGACATATGCGTGACATGAAAAAACTACTTTTCCATGACGAATAATTTGCATCGGTATGATTGTGCTATTTGAAACTCCTTTGCAAAGCGACAATAAATATTATGGAATAAACAGAAAAACAAACCTACACTACTATAGTAGGCGGTGCAACTTGTGTAACTTTTTTCTTCGAGGATTTTCTTCTTTTTTGCTTTAGCTTATTCAGCCATATCAATGTACCAGTAACCGGAAGCGTAGTAGCAATAAGACAGGCAATGAAATAAATAATTTTGGTAAACAGACCGTACACATTGCCTACATGCAATGCTTTGATAGATCCCGCTACCCTTTCATTAAACGGTTTTTCTTTAAAAATATCTTTCTTTATTATTTTTCCGCTACTCGCTTCAAGCGTTAATCTATCTGCTGCCGCAGGAGCAAAAAAGCCTAACTTGTTTTTACTAATCGCCACTGTGTTGGCCCCTTCTGTTGGCAACGTAATTGTATAATCACCCGTGAAAGCAAGCACTTTATCCGAAGCCTGTAATAAGTCTGACAACGACAACATTACAAGCCTACTATCGCTTTTCTCTTTTGTTGTTTCTGATTTTTTTTCCAGCTGCGGGCTTTTCCCTTTATAAGTACCTAATGTTTTTTGCAAGCCGGTTCTATACCAATCAAAAGACCATTGCGGACCGGTAAGGCCCATTAACAGTAAAAAAAACAAAGCATAAAAAGCAAGCGTATTATGCAGGTCATGATTGAGTCGCTTCCAACTGGCCCTCCATTTTATTTTCAATCCCTGTTTCCAGGTTCTTATTTTTTGAGGAAACCAAATCACCAGCCCGGTAATGCAACCCAGTGTAAAGAGAATAGTAGCCCATCCTGTTATCATGCTACCCAGTTCCTTGTTAGCAGTTCCCTTTATAATAGGCTTTTCTACTTTGTCCAGCAATAACCAGCGATGCAGGCTAAACATCGTGCTCATAAATTCTTTAGTGCCGTTTTTCTCATTGGAGTTACCCAGTATAGCGCCTGTATAAGGATTTACCAGATGAGTCACCCCTCGGCTATTTTTATCTTCCCGGCTCTTTACAACATACCGATAACTTCTATCGGGTTTTGCCGCTACTGTCATACTAGTGATATCAGCATTGGGATTAGCGTCTTGTACAATATGCCATAAAGAATCAGGCGAAAGTTTTGCTGCGTGGGCAGGCACTTCCACTTTATATAAATGCGATGCCGCTTTTTCCGTAAGTTCTGTATTAAAAACATACACAGTACCGCTAAAACAAACAA
>CAZPPM010000194.1:0-3284 GCA_964588445.1 uncultured Citrobacter sp. | reverse complement strand
CCTCGGGGCATCAAGACCTTCATAACAACTGGAACAGGTTTAGCAAAGCAGACCACCAGAAATCACTTACCGGCAAAAAGATGGCCCAAATAACCAGAATCGCCAGATATGGGTCACGTGCGTTGTTGATATGTGGATTAACAGGTGCCACGAAAGTGTCGTGATTGCACAAAGTAAACGACTACCAAGTTAGTAAAAGCACTGAACGAGAAAGCACAGTAAAAATATAGCCAAATAGCTCCATTTGCAAAGGAAAATCCAAATGTGGACATTATGCGACCGGACAAACAGGAATGATGGCAAAATTACAAATAAAATGTAGAGGATTGCAGTTACGATGGCTTTATGATGGAGTCGACCAAAATCTAAGAAAAAAGTAGAAATTACAATAATAAAAAGCATTCCAAGAAGGCCACGAATGCGTGCCGACTGAACAATATCCACTAGTTCTTTCTCATCGATATTACGGTCCATTTTACCACAGTCATGCAATAGGGTTTATTGACTGCCGTTTTCATAACAATCCATTGGACCGATCGTACAAGTTGTCCCTGGAATGCCAAGTACTGGAATTGGTGCCCCGCATACGCTAGAATCAGGTAATATTTTCGACGCTCCTTTAGCCAGAAGGCCAGTGTTGCAACCTCGCAGACTAACTGACCCAGCGCCACCCATCACTGTAATCCAAACTTGGGTCGCGTTCATTCCAGCTGTTCTAAGCATTGTTCCACCAACAAGCTCAATAAATTCATTATCGTTATCATCTACAATCGCTTGCGAATTGCCATGGCCTTTAACAATCACAGTCGATGCCCGTTCACCCCTCACAATCATATTCTTCATTCGATTATAGAGTGAAGAAGCTGTTTCTCCCGAGTATGTTATTCCATCTCGTGTTGTAATAGACCATTCGCCCTGCCCCCAGGTGCATTTGCCTTTGTTAGCTAAACCAGTTGGATCTGTTGCATTGATCGGTTGCGAGCTTCCGTACTCATGCAAATTCCATTCACTACCCTCATACCCAATTGGATCCCTACTCGTCCATCTTCCCAACTGCTGGTGATACCACCGTTCGCGATTAAGCTGCAAGCCGGTTTCCAAATCCAGCTCTCGGGTAGTATACCGGTGGGTCCAGGCGAATGCAGTAGAGGCCAGAGGCGAGAAGTTAGAGGCGAGAACAGATGACTCTCCGTAGGCCGTATAGCTAAATCGTTCCTGGACGGCACCGCTGCTGTTCGTCACCGCCGTCACGTTGAAATTGGCGTCGGCCAGCGAATACAGTTCTTCCTCAAGTGACGGTGCATTGTACGCACCGTTAGTGTCCGCATCTCGATAGAGAACCACCAAATCATCGATGTACTGCGGTCCCCATACGTATTGCACGTCGGGCCGGGCCGTGCTCGCCGTGGCACCCACCTGCTCCTCGATCACCATCACTCGTTCGACCAAAAATTCGGCTCGAAATTACGTGACATATGTTCAGGGAAAAATTCGCTGGTCCACAACAGGTACACTTCATCGTCTCTTGTCGAGGTGATGTTACTCAATTTCTTACCGAAAACTGCTCGTCATTTGTACACGGTGAAATTCGTTGGACGAGTACACCGTCTTCATGTCTCCCAGGCTTCGACCGCTTCGTTGCCTCCACGATCGCTGAGATAGCTATCCGGCTGGGACGACCTTTGCCGGGGCAGGACTTCCACCTGCTGGAACTACAAACCCTCACGGCGCACCTAGTCTACTACATCGGGTACACCTGACTTAACCACATGCCTCGATGAGGTTTTTGAGAGGGACAACCGTGCCGAACAGAATTGCTTCCCGATACCCTATTCTTTCCTCATTCAGATGACGCATGAAAGTTATTTAGAATTTCTAGTCGCTCTTCCCACCATGGATTATTTGGTTCAAGCTTTGCCCCCTCTTGGTACAATTGTTTACATCGATTTTGATCACGCCGAAAGAAATAGCATGCTGCGTTCTTCAAAACAGAAATATTTCCAGGATTGGATATAACTGCAGCGTTCCATGCCTCTGCCCCTTCCAGAAAATACTCATCGGCAATTCCATTGATTGGGGGATGCTCATGACACCAATCCTGTGGATGATTGCGTATTAGCCACAAAGTGCAGTTCCGTCTATCATTTTGGCGATTCGGATTAGAGTAGTCCATGAACAGCTTGCCAGCAAAGGCAATATTGAACAAACGTAGGTCACCTGGGAAGAACTCTTCCAGCTTTGCTACAAACTCATTCCAATCGTCATTAGAATCAATGGCCATGCACTTCATCATCAAGCCATCGCATGCAAAATCGTGTGCCTCGGCATCAGCTGCGTTGAGAGCGTTGCGAAGCACTTGTAAAAAATCAGATGCTGAGATGCTTTGGTCGGCAACACTATTAGCCAAAAGCAATTTGTCCATGTATCTTATTCTGCAAGCTAGATCGCTTGTCTCCCAAAAAAGTTATTGAGGATCCTTTCCTCCATCTCCAGTGCCAAAATACCGACAACACATTCCAGCGGCAGCCGCATCTCCTAGTAAAAGACCATCGGCACAGCACATTGCTCCAGCGGCATCGACTACAATAACTCCTCTCGCACACTTTAATTTTTCCTCGGATGTAGCCATACAGGCTGCGTCGAAGTAGCGTAAGCTGCGTCCGACATAACTTGTATTTGGACAACTTGTTGATGCATTTTTAACGAACCAAATGCAAGCGTCAGAATTCGCGATATCTATTCTATTATAATCACCGACTGTTCTTACGTATAAGAATTCCGAGCGACCGCTTGATTGCAACATAATGAGCCACTTACGTTATAATGCAATTAAGATTGGTGCGCCGGCACCGCCCGTTCCCCATATAAAAAGGGTTCCACCTACACACACAGTGGCTCCAATCACGACTTTCCCAGGATTTTGCCTCGCCCATGCCAGAGCATCAGCTGCAGTGGCAAAGCAACACTCAACTCCTCGCGTGCCCATACAGGCTGCGTAAGAAGCAGCACAACGTAAACTTCTAGCGGCAAAGCTTATATCACAAAATTCCGGTGACCATCCATCTCTTATGCATGCATTATATTCATCCTGTGCTGCTCTTTCACATGCCATGTAACGATCCCAGCACTGTGCTGATGTCCATAGTCCATTAGGATCTCTTCCAACGGCTGGACTGCTTCTGGCATACCGATAAAGGTTGTATCCGTCGACGTAAGCTGACGGATCCCTATGACCAGCCTTGAATTTCTGTACCACCTGTTATGAAGGTTTAGGTTAGGGTAAT
>CAZPPM010000193.1:0-3436 GCA_964588445.1 uncultured Citrobacter sp. | reverse complement strand
TTAATAAAAGCAAATGGGCTGATGCGAAACACTTCTTCTTTTCCGTTTACTTCCACAGTGCCACCATATACGGGCAATGTTTGTTTATTGTCTTCATACCAACTTACCAGCAGGTAAGCCACCGTAGGGAGCAGGAATGCCAGAAGGGCAAATAACCATATGCTTTTATTCCGCTCCATTTTTATTTTTTGTTACTAACAGGCATGGGATTGTTTATTTCAAACGGGGGTGCTTTAGGCCCGCTGTTTTTCAACGAATCAAGGATAGGGGGTATATACGCTATCAATATAATTACCACCATGGCAATCAACCAGGGTTTAAAAGTGTCAAACAGTGGTACTCTTTTTTCGTCATGATACGCTTCTGCCACAGGAATATCCAATACGCCTTCTTGTGTTTTTTTCCGGAAAATCGTTCCAAAGAAAATTACAATGAATAGCATACCGGCGATAAACATTATAATGCCGCCCAGCATACCCAGCAATGTAGTAGGCACCCAGTCAGGACGGAATAAGGGGCTTTCCGGATTTAGGTAAGTAACTCCCAAATTGGTACGGCGTGGCTCACCGCGCAATCCGCCCCAGCTAAGACCAAAAGAAAATATCAGCATACCAATAAGCCATAAATAAGGAATGATAACGTTAATTTTTGGCCACATAATTTTTTTACCACTCATGCCAGAATAGATATACAAACTCATTCCTACAATACCGAGAAATACCGGACCTGCAACCGTCATATGAAAGTGGCCGGGCAACCAGGCGGTATTATGGATAACAGTATTAAGCGAATAAGAGGCATTTACAACACCTGTCATGCCACCAAAAGCAAACAGTATAAGACCACAGATAAAATAAGCAAAGAGATATTTCTTTTCATCAAAGAAGGGTAGTCTGCTCATCCAGCTAAACCAACCTTTTTTAGCTCCATTTTTTCTGCCGGCATATTCCAACGAGGCTGCGATAGTGAAAGCCGTGATAAAGCTGGGTATGGATACACCATAGGTAAGTAGACCGTGAAAGAATTTTACTCCTTGCCGTATACCGGGGTCAGCATATTGGTGGTGCACACCTACAGGTATAGAGAAAATTAAAAACAGGAATAAAGCAATACGTCCTGCGAGATCAGAATATAATTTACCACCGGCTACTTTGGGTAAAATGGTATAGAAGAGAACATATGCCGGTAGTAGCCAGAAGTACACCAAAGCGTGACCAAAAAACCAGAACAGTGTTTTAGCCAATGTCACGTTTACGGTACTAGTCCAGCCTAGCGACCAGGGTAATAAGAGTACCAATACTTCATACGCCACAGCCAGTGTACATACAAACCATATAATGAAATTGATCAACGTACCCAATACAGCCAATGGTGTTTTGGTAGTAGGATTTTCTTTTTTCCACTGGCGGTACATCCGAGTCCAGCTAAGTAAAGGAATCCACGATCCTACAATTAGTAAAGCCGATCCGAGATAAAACAAAGGGTGAGCTTTTAACGGAGGATAAAATGTGTAGAGTACAGAGGCTTTACCGGCCAGCATAGCCCAGGCTGCCATTACAGTACCGGTAATCATGAGGATAAAACTTAGCCACATTTCCTTGCGGTTGGGTTCCTTTTTGAAATAGAAAGCCATCGTGATATGACCAAAGGCTACGGCAAAAAAAGTTGTCAATACCAATGCATTGATAACCCCATGCAGGGTGAGGCCCTGGTAGTAATCCAGTTTCGCAAAAGAGGTATCTCGTAATACACCGGCTCTATAAATAGTTTGCATTAAACCATGATAGATACCCAGTGTAAGAAGAGCAACGGGTATCGCCAGCTCCAGAAAAATAAGACGTTTAAATGATTTGCTTACTTGCATATTTCTAGTGTGAAGTGTGAGTAAAAACAGTTGTTGGGTTAACGGGCTTCGGGATAATTAACAATCACCCTTGCTTCCATATTTTGGTGACCGATGCCGCAATACTCGTGGCATACAATTTTATATACACCCGGCTTGTCAAATTTTACCGTTGTTTTATTGATAGCGCCATATACGGCCATCATGTTTACATTCTTTTCTGCAATATTGAAACCGTGCGCCACATCTTTGGAAGTCAGAAAAAAATCAACTTCGCTGCCTACGGGAATGTATATTTCTGATGGTTGGAATTGCCACATTTGTGCTACGGCAAAAACGCGGTACGTCTTATCATCCAGTGTGTCTATTTTGGGCGTTTCATAAGCTTTATCATAAGGGACACATTCCGGTACATCTATCTGGTATTTCTCTTTTGCATATAATAAGGAGAAAATAAACAGACCGATTATCACCAGTGTAATAATGATTATCTTTTTTTCTGCTTTGTCGAGTAGTGATAGCATAAATTGGAGGGTTAATTACGTTCGATCATTAATAAGTAGATGCCGTACCAAAGTCCGAGACTCATCACTACCAATAGGATGAAGAAGGCAATGGCCCCGGAAGGGAAAAACTTGTCGTCTTTTTCAGGAGATTCCATATAATTATTTTATGGAACAAAACTAACCGGCTCATTATGACGGGCTGATGACAATGCAAAGACGCGGATATGATTTTAATCAGGTTCTTGCCCAACCCTAATCAGGCGGTGCACATGGTGTAAAGAATAGCTTTGGAAGCACTTTTACACAATATGGGTTTAGATAATAAAAAGATGGCAGGTAGTGTAGCTGAAATGGTCGCTACCGACTATCGTACCGCAAGAGTTTTCCATAAGTATGGTATTAATTATTGCTGTGGTGGCCGATGGCCGCTCGAAGTAGCCTGTATTTCCAGCGGAGCGGAAAAGGAGCAGGTAGAAAAAGAGTTGCTGGAAATAACTCAGCCCATTCAATTGACGATGCCTTCTTCTATTCATGAATGGGATGTAGATTTTTTACTGTCTTTTATTGAGCAGGTATATCACCGTTATTTTACTACTGGGCTGCAACAATTGCGGCAAATTGTTGCTCGATTTATAGAAGAGCATTCTAAAAAATATCCGGCTTTACAGGAAATTGAGCCGGCTTTTACTACCTGGGAACAATTCTTACATCCTTATTTGCAAAAAGAGAAAGAAAGCTTTTTTCCTTATATCCGGCAAATAGCTCATGCACATGATAACGAAGAGCCCTATGCTTCTTCACTTGTACGTACACTGCATAAGCCGGTACAGTTGCAGGGGGAGCAGGAAGCGGCTGCAGCAGAACAGTTTTTGCTTCTCATAACTAAGGCAACAGATAATTATACGCCACCGGCAAAAGCCTGCACCAGCCATCGGGTTAGTTTCTCGCTGCTGCAAGAGTTGCATGGGCAGCTAGAACAGTATCTCTATCTAAAGAAAAATTTTCTGTATAGCCGTATTGCCAGTATTGAAAAAGCTATTCTCGCAAAACGATAGTATATTACCAATCGAATATTTTTGCGACTATT
>CAZPPM010000192.1:0-3525 GCA_964588445.1 uncultured Citrobacter sp. | reverse complement strand
GGTACTAATAGCACACAATCAGGCGTATTAAGCGATACACAGTATTCTTACAAAAGTCGTTTTGAAGAAGGCATTGGCACCAACCCGGAAGAACTCATTGCGGCTGCACATGCGGGTTGTTTTTCTATGAAGTTAAGCTTTGTATTAAATGCTGCCGGTTTTACTGCTGATAACATTGATACAAAATGTACCATTACATTAGACAATGGTGCTATTACTGAAAGTCACCTGGAAGTAAAAGCAACTATCCCCGGTATTTCAGCAGAGCAATTTGATGCAGCAACAGCGGACGCCAAAGCGAACTGCCCTATCAGCAAATTGCTGAATACGAACATCACCATGGATGCAGCATTGGCATAATTTATTGCTGTAGGAAATAAAATAAAAAAAAGTGCAGATCATTTGGTCTGCACTTTTTTTATAACGCATAAGTATCATCAAAAATCCAGAGCAGTATGGGTTTCTTCGATTGATTGATGACGGGTTTTATCCATTGCAAAAAATCGGGAGATACAGTGGGACAGCCATCGCTTTGACAGATTTCTTTTTCAACAGCTTCATCGGGTACGCAATCATGGGCATGTAATACGACAAAACGCTCAAAAGCTTTATCGTTACTTTTATCCAATCCATATAATTTGTAAGCCAATCCAAAACGTCCCTGGTACGCATATCCAATTTTATATTTACCCAGAGAGCTGCAACCGCACCCTACGATATTGTCATACTTTCTTCCTTCCAACCAGGTTTCATTGCAGCGTCCATGTGTTACTAAGGCAGCTTTTTCTATGGAGTCTTTTTGAAGATTATAAACAAAAAAACGTTTTTGACCGGAGGCCAGACTCATGTCTATCAGGAAGCAATAAGTGTCATTAAACGGTTTTTGCCGGATAAATGCTTTTGCCAGCGAAGCCTTGCCTTTTATTCTATGTATCTCCTCAGCCGATAATTCACGGTTGCTTTTACTAGAAGGAAGATGAAGCGATTGGGCTCTTTTCCCTATCGCACTTTGGCTCAGCCAAGCTACGAAGATAAGTAGGACAGCGAGCAGGAATGCAAGGACAATTTTCTTCATATAACGTATAGAATCAGGATAGCAAAGATTCCATATATCGCATTAAAAAAAAGCTAAGTTGGCAATATTTGTTACCTTCCACGAAACTTTTTATAAATTAAAATTGGTCGATATGATCAGATTATTCGCTTCTATTTTCATACTCTTTTTTGTACTTACCGCACAGGCTCAGCCCAGTCAGGATTCGGCAAAAAGCCCTAGGCCGATGGGCTGGAAAGATATTTCCTCCTGGCGTTCTATTTCAACATTCAATGTTAATCTGTCAAATGACGGACAATGGGTAGCGTATCCATTGCATACAAGAGAAGGTGATGGAGAATTGATGGTGAAAAAAGTAAATGATACGGTTCTACGAAAGTATCCTATCGGAGGAGCTTCCTTTGCCAGCTATAGTTTTTCCGAAGATGGAAAATGGTTGGCATATAAAGAAGCTTCGAGTTACAAAGAAATACAGGATGCAGCAAAAACACCGGGCAAGCAGTTATATGATAAACTGTTTTTGGTGGAGTTGGCTAGTGGTAAAAAGACAGAGTTTGAAAGAGCTACTTCTTTTTCTTTTAACAATAAAATGTCATCGCACCTGGCGATTAATACCGCAAAAGAAAAACCAGGTCCCGGCGGCAGTGATATACTTATTGTAGAGCTGGCAACCGGTAAAGTGCAGAATATAGGTAATGCCGGTGAGCATGCTTTTAATAAAGCGGGTGATCATTTAGCGTATGCTGTTGATGCTGCTAATAAAAGCGGAAATGGCATATACTTACGCCATGTAGTATCACAACAAACAAATGTATTGGATAATGATAAAGCACTTTATAGATCCATTGTCTGGACAGAAGAAGGGGATGCCTTTGCCTTATTGAAATTATTGGAAGATAAAGCATATAAAACAGAGAAAGGTGTTGTGATAGGGGTTAAAAATATTGGCAAAGGGAATACCGTTGCTATTTATGATCCTTCTAAAGACTCCATTCATTTCTCTAAGGAAAATACGATCAGTAAGAATAGACGCCCTTACTGGGCAGAAGACAGGAACAGAATTTTCTTTGGCATTGCCCCATTGGAACTGGTAAAAAAAGAAGAAAAGAAAGACGCCGATTCTACTAAGAAAGAAGCAGTGTCTCCGCAAACAGAAGAGGCCAAGCTGGAAAAAATAAAAAGTGATACTTCCATCAAATCCATTGGTGATTTGAAGAAAGCGCTAGCTAAGTTGGATACAGAAAAAGCAAAGCCCGCAGCAGCCCCTGCAAAGAATGATGCAAAAAAGCCAGATATGGTTATTTGGCATTGGGAAGATAAGCGTTTGCAAAGCCGCCAACGGATAATGGAAAACAGTGATAAGAATTTTTCTTATATCGGATTGTATGATGTTGCTACCAATAAATATATACAGGTAAACGATAGCAGCAGCCGTTCCTTGACCATTTTTCCTAAACAACAATATGCTATCGCTTCAGACGAAAGAGACTATGAATTGGATATGAACCTTGACGGGCAGAGCTATACAGATGCATATATTGTGGATCTTAAAACAGGAAGCAAAACCTTATTTGAAAAGAAGTTTTACCTGCCTTCGTTTTATTCCCGCCCGCAACCGTCGCCAGATGGAGTGAGTTTCTTATATGGTAAGGATGGTCATTATTATGTGTACAACATTGCCGCAAAGACGAATATTAATGTAACTGCCAATGTGCCTACTTCCTTTATTGATACAGAAGATGATCATAATGTAGAGAAACCACTCACAGCGGTGATTGGCTGGAGTAGCGATAGCAAATCTATTTTGATAAGAGATTTATGGGATATATGGTGGGTGTCGGCCAATGGAAAAGGCGCTGCTGTAAATCTTACACAAAATGGTGCTGCTACAAAAACCAGATATGGAAGGTATGTTCTCGATTATGAGGAGAAAGGAATCGATCTGAAAAAAACGCTGTACGTGAGTCTGTATGGTGATAGAAATAAAAAATCTGGCATCGGTAAGTTGGAGCCCGGCAAGAATGGAATAAAGCCCGGTGTGCAACAATTAATATGGGATGATGTGCGGGTGAGCTCTTTCCGTAAAGCTAAAAATGCAGGAGTGTTTCTGTATGCAAAAGAAAAATACAATCAGCCAACAGAGTTTTTTGCCGGTACCGAGCAATTGGCAAGTGCTAAACAGGTCACAGAAAATGCGCCAGATAAAAATAAATATGTATGGAGTAGTGGGGTGCAGTTGGTGGATTATGTATCAGACAAAGGGGATAGCCTGCAAGGAGCTTTATTTTTACCAGCCGGTTATGAGAAAGGCAAAAAATATCCTACGGTAATTTATTACTACGAGAAAATGTCACAAAGTCTGCACGGTTATAGCAATCCTGATTTTCCGGGTGGTGGTTGGAATCCTACTATATACACAAGTAATGGGTATGCTGTATTTATGCCGGATATTGTATATAAAATGGATGACC
>CAZPPM010000191.1:0-3589 GCA_964588445.1 uncultured Citrobacter sp. | reverse complement strand
TTATCCTGTTACGAACCTCTTTAAGCTGACCTGCCATGTTCTATGAAAATATTTGGCCGCAAAAGTACATGGTTGTGGCTGAATTTCCATCTTAATCTGGAAAAATGGTGGATTAATACTGCTTACTACTCATTTTATTACAATCTACTGATAGTCAATAGAAAATAGAAAAATCATCCTCCTCATAGCTTGGCACTACCTACGCTCCGATAGCGGTCTCGTACCGTTGTTGAATGTAGTCCCAGTTTACCACGCTCCACCAGGCATTGATATAGTCCGGCCGTCTGTTTTGATAGCGTAAATAATAAGCATGCTCCCACACATCCAACCCTAGCAGCGGCGTGCCTTTGAAGTCGCTTACATCCATAAGCGGATTATCCTGATTGGCAGTAGAGCCTATACGTAGTTTCTTATCTCTATCCAATACCATCCAGGCCCAGCCACTTCCAAACCTGTTTTTACCGGCATCGGAGAATTGGTTTTTAAAACTATCAAAGGAACCAAAGTCCGTTTCTATCGCCGTTAAAAGACGACCCGCTGGTTTTCCATTTGCTTTTGGCGATAGGCTCTTCCAAAAAAGTTCGTGATTATAATGGCCGCCGCCATTGTTTCTCATTTTTGTAGAATATTTTGATACCCTTGCCAACACATTTTCCAGCGGTTTGCCCGTATCTACTCCTTCGTTCCTGGCGGCATCCATGAGATTAGTGGCATAAGAAGCGGCGTGCTTGGTATAATGTATTTCCATCGTCAGGCCATCAATAGCTTTGTCAAGGCTATTGTAAGAATATCCTAGCGGGTCTTGTGTGAATCCCGTTTTAAACACACCCGCACCACTTCTTCTACTCGTAGCACAGGCTGATAATATAGAACTGCCAATAGTAATACCGGCAATAGCTTTTGCCGAATTGAGAATAAATGCTCTTCTACCGGATTCGATTGTTTTCATTGTCAATATTTTTTTAAGCTATAAAAGTTATTACACACCAGAATTGTTTCCAGCTACTACACTTTAGTAGCTACTACTAATAACATACCATTTTAGAAGAAATACAGATTAAAGGTAACTAATCAGCAGGATTAGCCTTCTTTCTATCAAAAAAACGGCGGACGGATTTTCCAAAACGGGAATACCATTCTTTGTTGAACAGCTGCGAATCACGCATCGCTTTGTAGGTAAGAAACAAACCTATAGGGAGTAAAATAAATGCCGCCAGCCACATACCCGAGAAGGGTGTAAGTGTACCCTCCTTTGCGAATTTTTCTCCCAGCGTGGTAGAAAAATAAAACACCATGAAAAAACTTATAGCGGCAATCAATGGAGAGCCCAGCCCTCCCTTACGAATGATAGACCCCAGCGGAGCACCTACCAAAAAAAGTAACACACAGGCAGCAGAAAAGACGAATTTTCTATGCCACTCTATTCTATGCCTCCCCAGATTTTTTTCTCTTTCCTGAACATTTGACTGTGCTATAGCTAAAGAAGACTTTAATGAGTTGGCCTGGCTAATGATTATTTCTTCAACAGATCGCTGCAATGAATCCGGCAAAAGTTCATCTATACTTTTAGCCGCTAAAAAACTGCTATCTGGAATCTCCTTTGTAGTGCTCATGCTATCGATGAACCGGGAAAACTGAAATACATGTAGAAAAGGGGATTTATACGCTTCCTCTTTTACCTTTTCGGTCTCTTTGGTCAGGGAATCAATGGCGATATTCAATTGACGCATGCTATACACTTTTTCATTGGTACGCTGCATACTGTCATCTGATGCAGTAAATAAAAAAGCGCTCAGGTCAAATTGTTTTTTATACTCTTTAAAGCCCAGCCGGATATAATCCGTTTTTACTTCTTTATCATAACTATTGTCACCTTTTTCCTGATAGCGCCAGCCATCATGCAGGTTAAACTCCAGGTATCTCTTGTCGGCAGAAGTACGCATTACGCCGCTCTCGGCTATAATGAAATTATCCTGCAGGTTATTACCTTGCTCATACACAATTACATCCCGGATAATACTATCATTCGCTTCTTTTTTCCCCACCTTGATAGCAAAGCCATTCAGCCTGTCAAAGAATACGCCTTCTTTTAAATCAAACGCCGGCTTAGCAAAAACGATATCATTCAGTAATGTTCTTGATTTAAACCAGGCTACCGGGATTACATAATTAGAAAATAAAAAAGCAGTAGCACCAATAAATAGTGATACAACGAATAAGGGTCGCATAAACCGCAATAAGGAAATCCCCGCCGATTTAATAGCAACCAACTCAAAACTTTCTCCGAGATTACCAAAAGTCATTAAAGAGGAAAGCAGTACAGCTAATGGTAGCGCCAGGGGAACCAATACCGCACTTTGGTACCAGATAAATTTCATGATAACGCCTGCATCCAACCCTTTCCCCACAAAGTCATCAATCCATAGCCAGAAAAACTGCATGATTAAAACCAGCAGCGTAATAAAAAAAGTTGCAACGAAGGGGCCTATGAAAGCCTTTATAATTAGTTTATCTAATTTTTTGATCACTTACCTTTACTTATGGATGCGGCAAAATTACAGCTTTCTCCAGAGGAAGAACAGCTTGTACAAAAAGCTGATTGGATTTTAGCAAAAAATACTGTTTTAAAAAAAGTAAATGAAGCGCTGGGTCGGTTACAAAAAGAACAATCCTCCTGGCTACAAGAGCATCCTGCATTTCTAAAAGAACACCCTAGAGCATTATATCCAAAAATATCCCGTGGAGAAAACTATGGAGGCCTTCCCTATCTCGTACTGGATTATCCAAGATTATTTGACAAAGAAAATGTTTTTGCCATCCGCAGCTTTTTCTGGTGGGGACACTTTTTCAGTACCACACTGCATATAGCCGGTTCTTATCAGGAGCAATTCCGGGAGAAAATTGCAGACGGTTTTCAGCAACTACAGCAGGATGCTTTCTTCATTTGCACCCATACCGAGCAATGGGAGCATCATTTTGAACCCTCTAACTATACAGCATTAAAAAACCTGACAACAGCACAATTCAAAACCATCGTGCACGAAAAACCGTTTACCAAAATCTCTTATAAGATTGCGGTGAACGATTGGCGTGAAGCAGAAAAAAGAATGCTAACTAGTTTTCAATGCTACATACAGCTTCTGGGTTATTAGTTACCCAGCCTATGCAGCAGATCCTTTACCTGATGATCCCAAAGTAAGCTTTGGTCTTTGATATCCTTTTTTTCGGCAAAGTCTTTTACTACCAATATTGTTTGATTGGTAATTTCAGATTTGTCTATTCCAAATTCAAAATATTCATCCTTTGGAGACTCCAACCAACGAAAGCGTATCATTTTATCAGCTTCAGTTTGTACAACCTCTGCTTTTTCAAAAGAACCATTCCAACCAAAATAAAAAATATTATCCCTTTCATCCACTTTATCTGCAAACCACTCTCCTAAACCTGCCGGAGTGGAAAGAAATTCGTACAAAATAGAAGGGGAACATCTTACGGGGAACTCCAAAGTGTATAATTGCCTACTCATTTTTCTAATTAAAATATGCTGTCTAAGGCTGCAATAATAAAAAATTATTGAACGTGTCAAAAT
>CAZPPM010000190.1:0-3765 GCA_964588445.1 uncultured Citrobacter sp. | reverse complement strand
ATGCTGTATTTATGCCGGATATTGTATATAAAATGGATGACCCGGGTATGAGTGCAGTGTGGTGTGTATTACCGGGTGTAAAAGCTGCGATTAAAACAGGTGTGATTGATGAAAACAAAATGGGCTTGCAAGGGCATAGCTGGGGGGGGTACCAAACAGCTTTCTTGGTTACA
Organism: uncultured Citrobacter sp.; assembly: GCA_964588445.1. Classification (GTDB taxonomy): domain Bacteria; phylum Bacteroidota; class Bacteroidia; order Chitinophagales; family Chitinophagaceae; genus CAZPPM01. Next base: position 3,592 of record CAZPPM010000190.1, on the reverse strand, counting down.
CAAACTAATATGTTTAAAGCAGCCGCTCCCGGAGCGCCATTAACCAATATGATCAGTATGTATGATCTTATCTATTGGAATAGCGGCGGTGGAAATATGTCCATCTTTGAAGCATCACAGGGACGATTTAAAGGAGCTCCTTGGGAAAACTGGGAATCTTATCAGCGTAACTCACCCATCTATCATGTAAAAAATGTGAAGACACCGATATTGTTACTACATAATGATAAAGATGGCGCTGTTGATTTTACACAAGGCATAGAGTTTTATAATGCTTTACGCCGGTTGAAGAAGCCCATTGTGATGATTACCTATAATGGAGAAAACCATGGTATAGTGAAATTGGAAAATCGTAAAGACTATGCCGTGCGTATGATGGAGTTTTTTGATCATCATCTAAAAGGGGCAGCATCACCGGATTGGTTGAAGGAAGGTATTGACAAACTAAAACTGGAAGAGCATTTAGAGAAAAGAGCGTTTTAAGTAGGCGCTATTTTCTAGGTCTGTTTTTCTAATGAATAGGATAGGTAGTTGTTGTAAAGCAGCTACCTATTTTTATTAGCACTAGGTTGATATACATCGGTAAAAACTAAAGTAATTGTTGTTTTAACTTACAATGCTATGAATCTATCGGAAGAGATGGCTTCTTGAGATTAAAGCTCAATTAAATAATTAATAGTGAACATTTCACCGATGTCTATTCGAAGCTGTTCAAGCCAATTTGTTTCTATTGTCTTCTATCAGCTGTTTTATTTTCATTACAGCTTTGTCAAATCGCTTTTCCCAATCGCCTGTTATTTCTGTGATTTTGATGTCATGTAACTTCAAAATTTTTCTATGAGATAAGTCTAATAAGTCTCTTCTTTTTTTGCTTAATCTCGTTCCGTCCTGCACATGTTTTACGTCATTGTTGAGATAGAGGTATAGGTCGGCTTTATTGGAATTGTATATTTCGCTTTCGACTTTAAGAGTCTTTTTAAATATGAAATTGGCATAAGACTTTGTGATATGAATGTCTGAGTCAATGATAACGAGCGGGCGCTGTTCTAGTACAGCCTTGTTAATTCGTTTGGCGTGTTCGGAAGCAACGAGATGTAAGTCGTCAAATTCAAAAAAGTTGGAGTTTGCTATTAAGTCTCTTCCTGCTTCGTTTACTAAGCTACAATTGAAATGTTTGGCAAGTCTTTTGGTTAACGTTGTTTTTCCTGTACTTTCAGTTCCAAGTACAACAACTTTTATTGCGAAATCAGGCTTTACGCTAGCAGGCAAAAAATTCCAATTGGTAAATATGTCATTACGGAGGAGGGAAGCCGAGATTGGAAATAATTGTTTAGAAATATCAAAAGTTATATGCTTAATTCCCATAAATGAAGCAACATAGTTTCCATATTCTTCTGACGTAATGACTAGATCGTAATCCGGGAAAAGGTTCTTGAATTTCGCTGACCAGATTTTTGAAACTTCTTGAGATGACTCGGAAGTATTAGGCAGCTCGCTTTCTAAATAATTGAAAGGTTTAATTTCAATATTTTTTTCTGATTCAAAAGTTTTTTTAATCCATTTTTTTCTTGTAGAGTCAGGGATAGTTTCTTTATTGCTGCAACAAACTAAAACTGTTAGAAAGTCACATTTGCTCAAAGCGAAATTTATCAAAGCTTCATGTCCTTTATGAAAGGGCAAAAACTTTCCGAACACAAATGCTTTAACCATTGTTTATTTACTTCTTATATTCAGTAAACGAAAAACTAACAACTCAAGAAAGGTAGAGAGATTTTAGCTGTGATAAGAAAAGAAAATTTATTGCAGCAGCTTTACCGTTGCTTGGGTGGCTGCCATTTCCAGTATAGCTTCTTTGATGCCTTCTGTATCGTAGCCGCATTCGCGGTGTAACTGCTTCGGTGTACCGTGTTCTACAATCCGGTCGGGAATGCCTAGTAGCCGCACTTCATTTTTGTAGCCATGCTCCGCCATAAATTCCAATATGGCGCTGCCCATGCCGCCACAAATAGTACCGTCTTCCACGGTTAAGATTTTTGGATATTTATTGCAGACTTCATGCAGTAGCGCTTCATCCAATGGTTTTACAAAACGCATATCATAGTGCCCCGGAGTAAGCCCGTAATTGTTAAGCTCTCGAATAGCGGCTGCGGCAAAGTTGCCGGTATGTCCCAGTGAAAGAATGGCAATCTCTTTCCCCTCTTTCAATTGGCGCCCTGTGCCTATTGCAATTTCCTTCAACGGTGTTTTCCAATCAGGCAGTACCCCTTCTCCTCTTGGATAGCGAATCACAAAAGGTGCTGTAGTAGATTCCAGCTGGGCGGTGTACATGAGGTTGCGCAATTCACTTTCATTCATCGGTGCGCTAATGATCATATTCGGAATACAACGGAAATAAGCAATATCATAGCAGCCGTGGTGGGTAGGCCCATCATCACCTACAAGGCCGGCACGATCAAGGCATAAAACAACCGGCAATTTTTGAATAGCGATATCGTGCACTACCTGATCGTAGGCTCTTTGCATAAAAGAAGAATAGATATTGCAAAAGACCCGTAATCCCTGTGTAGCCATACCTGCACTTACGGTTACGGCATGTTGTTCTGCTATACCTACATCAAATGCCCGATCCGGCATTTTCTCCATCATGAATTTTAATGAAGAGCCCGAAGGCATAGCAGGTGTTACACCAAATATCTTATCATTTTTTTCTGCGAGTTCAATCAGCGTATGGCCAAATACATCCTGGTATTTAGGTGGCTGCGGCAGGTCGTACACCTTTTTTTGTATCTCGCCGGTTACTTTATCAAAAAGCCCGGGCGCATGCCACTTGGTTTGATCCTTTTCAGCTAATGCATACCCTTTGCCTTTGGTGGTGATAATATGCAGGAGCTTGGGACCGGGTATTTCCCTCAAATCCCGTAAAGTATCTACCAGCTTAGCGATATTATGGCCGTCAATAGGACCGAAATAGCGGATATTCAACGACTCAAAAAGATTGGAGCTGCTGCTTAGCATCCCCTTCAGGCCCTCCGCCAGTTTGTGCCCCATGGCGCGGGTAAAATTTTTGCCCACAGGCAATTTCCCCAATAGCTTCCATACATCGTCCTTTACCTTATTATAGGTAGGAGAGGTTGTAATATCCGTGAGATATTCTTTGAGGGCGCCTGTATTGGGGTCTATACCTATACCATTGTCATTCAATACAATCAGCATATCCGCATTAGCCACACCCGCATGATTCATCGCTTCAAAAGCCATACCGGCGGTCATGGAACCATCGCCAATAACGGCTACCGTTTTACGGTCTGTTTCTCCCTTGTATTTGGCAGCTATTGCCATTCCCAACGCTGCAGAAATAGAGGTAGAAGAGTGGCCTACTCCAAAAGTATCATACTCACTTTCCGATCTTTTTGGAAACCCGCTCAATCCTTTATATTTTCTATTGCTCGGAAAATTATCGCGGCGGCCGGTAAGAATTTTATGCCCATAAGCCTGATGGCCAACATCCCATACCAGTTGGTCGTAGGGTGTATTGTAAACATAATGCAAGGCGGCCGTAAGCTCCACAACGCCAAGGCTGGCGGCAAAATGA
>CAZPPM010000189.1:0-3784 GCA_964588445.1 uncultured Citrobacter sp. | reverse complement strand
GTATTTTTGCTATTGCATATTGTTGTACAATTTTGCGAAAGCTGCTCTGCTTTTTCCGAATAATAGAAGCGACTTTTTTATCTAATAAAATATTGGCAGGTGCGTTCTTCTTTTTTAAAACGGTAGTAAACAATTCAAGTTGTGCTGAACGAATGATGCATCCACCCCGCCATATTTTTACCACATCCTTAAGTGGAATATTCATGGCTCTTTCTTCTGATGCTTTTTGTAATAGAGCCAAGCCTTGTGCATAGCAAATAAGCGTACCCAGATACAAGGCTTCTTGTAGTTGGGGTATCAGTTTTTCTTTGGCAGCTTGTAATGATTTGATCGTGGGCTTGTGCAAAGCGGCCGCTTCAATACGCTCGCTTTTGAAAGCAGAAAGGCTGCGCATAGTGACAGCTATATCTATTGTAGGAACGGGAACGCCTAAATCCATAGCTTCCTGTGAAGTCCATTTACCCGTACCCTTTGACCCAGCTTTATCTAGTATTTTTTCCAAAAGCCTATCGGAAGAGCTGTCGTCTTTTTTTGAGAAGATGGCCGCAGTTATTTCAACTAAGAAAGATTGTAGTTCTCCCTCATTCCATTGTTGAAAAATGCTATGCATTTCATCGGCAGAAAGCCCCAATGATCTTTTCATAAAATCATAAACCTCACTAATGAGTTGCATGATGGCGTACTCAATACCATTGTGTACCATTTTTACATAGTGGCCTGCTGCATTATTTCCCATGTAAGCAACACAGGGCTCGCCGTTTACTTTTGCTGCAATACCCTCTAAGACGGGCTTAAGGTTTTTCCAGGCAACGGTATCACCACCGGGCATAATGCTGGGACCTCTGCGGGCACCATTTTCACCGCCACTTACACCCATGCCAATAAAATGCACCTGCTTATTTTTCAGATAGTCTATTCTTCTTAGTGTATCGGTGAAGTGGGAGTTGCCTCCGTCTATAATAATATCATTGTTGCTAAGCAACGGTAACAGGTCCTCGATTACTGCATCTACAGCAGGGCCTGCGGGTACCAGCAACATTATTTTACGAGGCGCTTTTAACTGAGCAACAAGATCGCTCAGAGAGCTTACTCCTTTTACTGTTGTTCCGGCACTAGCCGATTTTTCTAATAATTGTCCCTTTGCAATGTCTTTATCAAAACCAATAGCAGCAAAGCCATTGTCGGCAATATTTAATAAAAGGTTGCGCCCCATTGTACCCAGGCCAACCATCCCAAAATCATAAGTAGCCATAAATAAGAATTAAGTTGGCGCAAGTTACACCAATTGAAAAGCAAATCAATGGCAAGCAATATAAACGATAAGGTTATTTACTCTTCCAGCGTTCAAAAAATTCCCAGGTGCGTAAAAGCTGATCGATGCGCTGGCGATTATCACCTGTACGTGTAATTTCATGCGAGGCACCAGGGTGACGCACATACTCTACAGGCTGATTTAATATTTTCAAACTTCTATACAGCATTTCACTTTGTATCACGCCGGTACGCCTGTCGTTTTCACCATGAAAGAGGATAAGAGGTGTTCTTATATTATTTACATAATTTATTGGAGACTCTCTTTCAATAGTTTGTCTTGAATTGTTTTCCCAGGGGTAGCCACCAAAATAATTGGGCACAAGGCGCCAAGCATTTCCCTCGCCCAAAAAAGTAGAGAGATCATATACGCCACGCTGTGCACAAGCTGCTTTGAAACGATGATCGTGACTGATGATCCAAGATACAAGGTAGCCGGCATAAGAGCCGCCGGTTACAAAAAGATTGGAGGTATCTGCCCAGCCTTCAGCTACCGTTTTGTCCAATGACGTTAATACATCGCTTGTTGGTCCTTTGCCCCAGTCGTTTACATTCGCTTGTAAAAAAGCTTCTCCATAACCACCGCTACCGCGAGGGTTGCTATACACCACTCCATAACCTTTGCTACAAAAATATTGGTACTCGTGCCACATGCTGGATTCTCCTGGCCCCCACATAGCAGAAGGGCCTCCATGTATTTCTACTAACAGAGGATATTTTTTACCGGCTTCATACGCAGTGGGTTTCATTGTCCAGTACTCTATTGTTAATCCTTTTTCGTTGACAAATGTTTTTTTCTCCGGGAAGGAAAGTTTTTTTGTTTTTAGCCAGCCTGTATTGAAATCGCTAATGCGTTTGCTGTTCTTGGCCTGCGCATCGGCTATATATAGTTCAGAAGGATTGGCTACTTCCGTTTTTGCATAGATCAATTTATTCTTTGCAATATCAAAACTTGAAATGCCGCTTTGCCCATCCGTCAACGCAGTGATTTTTTTTGTTTTTACATCCACGTTGTACAAAATGACAGCACCATTGCTTTGCGCTGTAAAATAAAACCGATCATCTCCTTGCCAGGTAATGCTGCTTTTGTTGCGATCAAAAGGAATAGTTTCCTGCTTATCGGGTGCTGACATGTCGAGGATACGTAATTCGGGTATACTTACAAAGGAGGTATTACTTTGTAAAAACAATAACCATTTGCCGGAAGGCGATAAGGAAGGACTGCTTATGCGTTTATCTTTTTCAAAAAGAAGAGTGGTGAAATCGCTTCCATCGGTACGCATAGAATAAATGCCAGACGCCTGTACTCTGTCTGGATGTTGTAAGGAGTCTCTACTGCCTGAGAAAATAATTCTCTTACCATCGGGGGTAAAGTCGGCTCCACCCGAACTGAAAAATCCTTGTGTAAGTTGTAATGGTTTTTTAGGATTGTTCTTTTGTATAATAAATAGATGAGAAAAACTCATTTGCGTACTTACATCCAGTTCATTTTGAAAGTTAAGCTTGTTTAGTACTTTGGCTTTTTTGTCCCGCTCATTATTTTTTAAATACGCCCTTACCTGCTCCATGGTACCATCTGCATCAGGAGTAGCTGTTGTTTTAGAAAAAAGAACCGTGTTGCTTATACCGGGTTTTTCAAAATCCCAGGAAGGGATCGCTTTATTACTATTAACCAATGTGTCTTTTAATAGTTCGTCAATACTTATGCTTGCAGAGAAAAGAATTTGTTTGCCATCAGGGCTCCATTTGGGCGAAGAAGCGCCATACTTAAACGAGGTAAGCTGTTGCGCTTCGCCGCCGGCAAGTGATAAAAGAAACAATTGTGGCTTTCCTTGTGCGGATCTTACAAAAACAATTTCTTTACCATCGGGACTCCAGCTGGCTTGCGATGCACTTTCTTTTCCGGATAAAGGACGCAGACTGGCGTTGTCATCAAGATCTGCCACCCATAATTGTGTTGCATATTTATAGTCCAGCTTACTTTGCTCATCAGGTTCTATACTGGTAAGTGAGAAAATAGCTTTACTCCCTTGCTTATTGATGGACACACCGGAAGCTGTTTTTATTTTCAGCATATCGGTTATCTTAATAGGCTCTGTACCGTTTTGTGCTACTACAGAAATACCGCATACAAAGAAGGCTATTAGCGATACTGTGATTTTTTTCATGTTTTACTGCAATTTTTTGTCACTATTTGCCCTGCACAGGCAAGAAGGGGCGAGTTTGGAAAATATTTATTACTAAAAGCTTTAAAGCAAATGTCTTTATGAATCAGTTTAGAATGATTGTTTATACAAAAAAGTAGAGCATTGAAAATACGAAATGATTGCCGAATGAAATGAGATGGATCTCAAGAAGTTAAAAGAAAATCAATCTGTTGTTGGCATGGTTTTGCTGCAACAAACAGAAATTCCTGGAATGCTTTGTAAGTAGTTTTGGAAAAAAAACTGTCTTACTTAGAAAGAGGCTTGTA
>CAZPPM010000188.1:0-4150 GCA_964588445.1 uncultured Citrobacter sp. | reverse complement strand
ATTTCATAACCACGCTGCTCACGGATAGCACGACTGATTTGTAAAGAAGTGACACTTCCAAAAATCTTACCGCTTGTGCCTGTTTTAGCTCCCAATTGAAGAGGTGCTTCTTTAAGCTTGGCGATAACACTGTTGATTTCGGCCAGCATTTTTTCTTCTTTTTTCCTTACTTGCTTAAGCCTTTCTTCCAGTTGCTTTTTGTTGCTGGGGTTGTTTTCTACAGCCAACTTGCTTGGCAAAAGAAAGTTACGGGCATAACCGTTCTTTACTTTTACAACTTCATTGGCGCCGCCCAGATTGTCTACATCTTTTATAAGAATTACTTCCATTGTTATCTTTTTGTTCACCTGCCCAGTCCTTCGACTGTCACCTTGCAAGGCAAGGATTAGGGTGAGGTTTTAAAAAGTTATTTTAAGAGATCCGTTACGTAAGGCAAAAGTGCCATTTGGCGTGCTTTCTTCACTGCGTCAGAAACTTTGCGCTGGTATTTCAGGCTGTTTCCACTTAAGCGACGAGGTAAAAGTTTGCCTTGTTCGTTCAAGAATTTTTTCAGGAACTCTACATCTTTATAATCGATATAGTGAATACCGTATTTTTTAAAGCGGCAGAATTTCTTAACACGCTTGTCGGTCTTAATAGCGGTTAGGTATTTAATTTCATTCTTTGCCATAATTATACCTCCACTGCTTTTTCGGTTCCTGTTTTTACGCCACTTCTTTTCTTAGCATTGTACTCGACGGCGTATTTATCGAGTTTAGTGCACAAGTGACGGAGCACAGCCTCGTCACGCAGAAGCTGAATTTTCAGCTTCTCATTGAAGTCGGATGGCGCAGTATATTCCATCACCCAGTATAAACCAGTGGTTTTTTTCTGAATGGGATACGCCAGTGATTTTAGTCCCCAGGGATTTTCTGCAACGATAGAACCACCGGCTTCTGTTACAAGCCCAGTGAATTTCTTTTGTGCAGCTTTGAACTCATCATCGCTCAAAACCGGGGTAAAAATCACCATCAATTCGTAGTTGTTCATTTACGTTTGTTTGTGATTTAAAAAAAATTAACCATAACCCTTGTGGTTACGGGGCGGCAAAGATAGTAAGTTGTGAGGATATTCAGAATAGGAGAATGTAATGCAACTGGTTTTTGAGCAAGGCTTTGTGTTTAGTCGAATTGCCTTTTCTTTAAATGAATGATATACATCTAGTTATGATAAATCTATTCGATCTACGGAAAGGAGGGCTTGAAATCTATGACTCTGATTTGTAAGGATTTTTCATTGTTCCATTCATTGACGTCTATTTTATAAACAATATCTATAGGTTTATTTTCTTCCAATGCGCCAAATTTATCGGCCATATTAAATCCTATACCCGAGATGCTACTGCCATCCTGTTGTATAGAAAAACGGATATGTTGTTCTTTTACAATCCTGCAATAGCCGGTATTGGTGACATTATGTGTGATAAAAACCGGGTTAAGGTTGTCTGGGCCAAAGGGTTCCATCTGCTGGATAATATTGTAAAAAGACCAGTTGATATCTTTTAGAAGGAGGGGGGAGTCTATTACAATTTCGGGTATTAGTTGATCTTTTGTTACGGTACTGGTTACAACGGCTTCAAACTTTTCTCTAAAAGCAGCTACTTTCTCTAATTCCAGCGTCATGCCTGCTGCCGCAAAATGTCCTCCATAGCCTATCAAATATTCACGACAGGCATGAATGGCTTCGTATAAATTAAAACCCGGTATGCTTCTGGCACTCCCGGCTGCATACTCACCAGATTGAGTTAATACAATCGTAGGCCGGTAATAATGTTCTATCAGACGAGATGCAACAATGCCTACAACACCCTTGTGCCAATGAGGTTGAAACACCAATGTAGAGCTGCGGGTTGCCCACTCAGGATTGTTTGTGATTAATTCTAGGGCTTCGATAGTTGTAGTACTATCGGCTTCCTTTCTATCTGTATTATCGCTTTGTAAAAGATTAGCATAAGAGAGGGACTCTTCATAGGTAGGGGCAATAAACATTTCTACCGCTTTGCGAGCATCATCCATTCTTCCTGCTGCATTTACACGGGGTGCAATCATAAAAACAAGATTGCCAATATGGATTTCTTTTTGCCAGCCACTTAAATGGGTTAGTGCTTTGATGCCATAATTAGGATTTTCGTTGGCTTTTTTAAGCCCATAATAAGCAAGTATTCTATTTTCTCCTGTCATAGGAACAATATCAGCCGCTATGGCTGTTGCAACCAAGTCGAGATGCTGGTAGGGTACACTGGTGGGTAGTTCCAGTTTTTTGGCTAAGGCTGTGATTAACTTAAAGCCCACGCCGCATCCACAAAGCTCTTTGTAAGGGTAGTCACAGTCTTTTTGCTTGGGATTTAATATAGCAACGGCATCCGGCAAGATATCATCGGGCATATGATGATCGCAAACGATAAATTCAATACTCAATTCTTTTGCATAGCTGATAAGTTCAGTAGATTTAATACCACAGTCGAGTGCGATAATGAGTGTAAACCCATTTTCTTTTGCAAAATCAATTCCTGCTTTACTAATGCCATATCCCTCTTTATAGCGGTGAGGAATATAGAAATCAAGAAAAGGGTGTATTGTATGTAAAAAGCTATACATACAGGCAACGGCTGTAGTGCCATCTACATCGTAATCGCCAAATACCAATATTTTTTCTTTTTTTCCTATTGCTCCTATTATTCTATCTACTGCCTTCTGCATGTCTTTCATTAACCAAGGGTCATGCAATTCTTCCAAAGATGGACGGAAAAAGGCTTTTGACTCTTCAAATGTTTCAATACCTCTTTGCACAAGTAGTGAACAAAGGACAGGATGAATTTTCAAAGCCTGTTGCAGAGTTTCAGACTTTTGTTGATCAGGTGAAAGTATACGCCATCGTTTCTCCATGTAGTAACAAGGTATCAATATTTTCTGTCAGTTACATATAATACTAGTTCTTCCAGGCCTTTTCGGGCCGGGCTTTCGGGAAAAGAAGAAAGAATGGCTAAGGCTTCGGATTTGTAGTCATTCATTTTTTGTATCGCATAGTCAATGCCGCCGCTTTCGTTTACTTTATCGATGACCCAGGCAACTTTTTTCTTATCCTTATTATCATTCTTAAGAATGTAAATGATTTTTTTTCTTGTAGCCTTGTCGATATTATTTAAGGTATAGATAAGTGGTAGGGTGAGTTTTTTTTCTTTGATATCATTACCGGTGGGCTTGCCCACTTTCTCGCTTGAATAATCGAAAAGGTCATCTTTTATTTGAAAAGCAATACCTGTTTTTTCTCCAAAGAGGCGCATTTTTTCGGCAATAGTATCATCGTTACTGGTCGACCACGCTCCGGCAGAGCAGGCAGATGCTAAAAGGGAGGCCGTTTTGTTTCTGATTATTTCAAAGTAAATATCTTCTTTTAGGTTAAGTGAACGAGCTTTTTCCAATTGTAGTAATTCCCCTTCGCTCATTTTTCTAACAGCATCTGATAGTATTTGAAGGATGCGGTGATCATTATTGTTTAATGATAATAAGAGCCCTTTGGCCAATAAATAATCGCCTACTAGTACAGAAACCTTGTTTTTCCAAAGCGCATAGACGGAAAAAAAACCTCTTCTTTCCATGGAATCATCTACTACATCATCGTGCACGAGGGTAGCGGTATGCAGCACTTCTACAAGAGAGGCGGCCCGGTAGGCGGGCCCCTGTATTTCGCCACATAGTTTGGCCGAGAGGAGCACAAACATGGGTCTGATTTGCTTACCCTTTCTCTTTACTATATAGCGCATTATCCTGTCAAGCAGGGGTGTCTGGCTTTTTACGGCTTCTCTGAATTGTGCTTCAAAAATTTTTAACTCTTCCTCTATTAATTTGGTCGGTAAACTCATAATAAAAAGGCAATATACGGTGCAAAAAACAAATCCTGAATGAGAAAAACGGGAGGTAGGCTATTACTAAGTAATTGAGAAGGAAGAGGAAACAACGAAAAAAAAACATAAAAATTTTGTAATTAGTTTCCAAGTCATATTTTTGCACTTTATTATGATGCTGTTAAAAGTGTCATTTAATCTTTAATCCTTAGTTATGTTAAGCAAAAAGTACACGTTATTGGCAGTTTTTTTCTGCATGATGACATC
>CAZPPM010000187.1:0-4151 GCA_964588445.1 uncultured Citrobacter sp. | reverse complement strand
ACAATAATATTTTTTGCACTTGCTACTAAATCCATCGCACCACCCATTCCTTTTACCATCTTTCCGGGGATCTTCCAATTGGCAATATCACCGTTATCACTTACTTCCATCGCACCTAATACCGTAAGATCCACTTTGCCCGCCCTTATCATACCAAAACTCATAGCAGAATCAAAAAAAGAAGAACCCGGTACTGTTGTAATCGTTTGCTTACCTGCATTTATCAAGTCAGCGTTTTCCTCTCCCTCATACGGAAATGGCCCCATACCTAGTAACCCATTTTCACTTTGCAGCACGACCTCTATCCCCTCTGGAATATAGTTGGCAACAAGCGTAGGGATACCTATTCCTAAATTAACATAGTATCCATCTACTAATTCCTGCGCTATCCGCTGTGCTATTTGTTCTTTTGATAATCCCATAACTATTGATTTAGCAAGTATCCAAAATGAATGTTATTTCTTACGGATTGTTCTTTGCTCTATTCGTTTTTCATATTCTTTACCTTGAAAGATTCGGTAAACATAAATACCCGGTGTATGAATAGCATTGGGATCAAGTGATCCTGCAGGAACAAGCTCTTCTACTTCTGCTATCGTTACTTTGCCTGCCATTGCCATAAGCGGATTGAAATTTCTTGCTGTGTCTTTATAAATAAGATTGCCGTCTGTATCCCCTTTCCACGCCTTTACCAATGCAAAGTCTGCCTCAAAAGCATACTCCAGTAAGTAATCCTTTCCTTTAAAATTTCTGGTTTCTTTTCCCTCTGCTACTTCTGTTCCTACTCCTGCTGGCGTATAAATAGCAGGCAATCCATAACCAGCCGCCATGCAGCGGGTAGCCAATGTTCCCTGCGGTATCAATTCAACTTCGAGCTCGCCATTTAATAATTGTCTTTCAAACTCTGCATTTTCACCTACATAAGAAGCTATCATTTTTTTTAACTGCCGCTGGTGAAGCATGAGGCCAATACCGAAATCATCAACCCCTGCATTATTAGAAATACAAGTAAGCCCTTTTATATTTTTCTTTACTAAAGCGGCAATACAATTTTCAGGGATACCACAGAGCCCAAATCCACCGAGGAGAAGAGTAGCATTATCCTTAATATCATAAACTGCTTCATCTGCAGAAAGATGTACCTTTTTCATACAGCATAATTTATAACGGTAAAGGTAAAGTAGTTGTAGTGCTTTTAAAACTTTAAATACACTATGTAAAAAATCTTACTCTATTGCAATAGGAAGTGTATCTATTGTCTTTCTAAGTAGTGTGTCTTGTACAGGTTGTATCGGCAATGTAGAATCTGGCAATGATTTTTTTTGCAACGTATCTAGAACCGGAATGGTAAAGGGTTCTATCTTAACTATCGAGTCTAGTATCTCCTGCATCAGTTGCGGATGCTTCTTGTACCATTCATAGCTCTTTTTAAAATCACTGGCACTAATATTATGTAGCTGATAGATTTTTTCATACCATAGCTGACTTTGAGCAGCTTTATCCATAGCTGTATCCTTATACAGAACATGATTATACAGGTACTCCCCTGTACGCATTACATCCCACAGCACTGCTTGCATTTTATCTTTCGGCAAAATCTCCTTTGGCGGTTTACTTTTATCACTACAGGCATGCAAAGCAACAATTACAAGTATAAGAAAAAAGGAAGAACAAGAACGGTACATTATAGTTCCTTATAAGAAGACGTGTTGGTAATATCCAATTTCAAAAGCATTTCCTTTGCCTTTGTTTTTATATCCGAATTTGCCTGGCTAAATGTTTTTACCAGTTCGCTACTTTTGCCTTGAAAGAAAAATTGCAAAATCATCGAATTGGGATTCTCGGTATTAATCGTAGTTAAAAAATTAAGGCTATTAATAATACCATTTCTTGCTTCATCGGGGTTCTCATAAAAAATATCCATCCCCCCCCGATAATAAGAATACAATACATCATGCATCTGACTAAATCGATTGCTGTTTAAGTTTTCTGCAAGCCAATACCTATTGCGCAATCCATCAAACGATTTCCACCCGGTAATCTCTCTGCTATCAGGAGCATTGTTTACAATGTTCCAGGCTTTCTTAAAATATTCATCCCCGGATTTCAATCCAAAAGAACTATAATCAAAGCCCAGTATAATATTAAGATAATAAGCAAAGATGGCGGTTAAATTGGCCGCCGCCGGATCTGTTCCTTGTATTCTGTTCTCATTAAATTCAATAGGCTGAAACTCCTGATATTTAAATACCACATCATTATCAATGTAGTTAATAATTGGCGAATCGTAAGTACTATTGTACACAGGTCTTGCCGCCTGAATGGTAAGTCGGGCTCTGTATATGTTATTCCCTAAATCCTCTTCAATATTCAACAAGAAATTGCACTTTATCTTTTCATTCGGTTGAAAAGCATCCTTGGACCATTTTCTGTTATTAATCAGATTGGTAATACCTGTCTGTAATGTTTGAAATACGTTTCTATTTACTTGTGAGCTTATTCTACTGGTGATTACGGATACACGAGACTGAAACTCCTGCGCCTGCATAATCAGACTAGCTAATAAGAAAATAGAAAATAAAATAAGTTTACGCATAGTAGGACTGGATAATAATATCAATAATTGAACGAGCTGTTTCCTCTTTGGATTGTATAGGTAATGCTACACTGACACCGTCATTTTTAAAAACGGTTACTTTGTTTGTATCGTGACCAAATCCGGCACCAGCATCATTCAAAGAATTCAACACAATCATGTCCGCATTTTTGCTCGACATTTTTTCTATTGCATGCTTCTCCTCATTGGTTGTTTCCAAGGCAAAGCCTATCACTATCTGATTATTCTTTTTCCTTTCGCCTAAACTCTTCAAAATATCTTTCGTTTTCACAAGTTCTAATGAGAGCTCTGTGGTTTTCTTCTTAATCTTTTCTTTTGCTTTCTCCACCGGAGTATAATCTGCTACCGCTGCCGCCATAATAGCTATATCGGTATCACTAAATTCTTTTTGACACGCCTCATACATATCGTCGGCAGAAATCACTTTTATACTCTTTACACCTTCAGGAAGCAGTGCTACATTTACCGGCCCTACCACCAAGGTTACATCCGCTCCTCTTTGCTGCAGTTCCTTTGCTAGTGCTATTCCCATCTTTCCTGAAGAATGATTACTTATAAAACGTACAGGATCGATAGCTTCGTATGTAGGACCAGCTGTCACCAATGCTTTTTTGCCTATTAACTCCTTTGCACCTTTATTTGAAAAGAATTGCGCTACATAGTTTACAATTTCCTCTGGCTCTGCCATTCTCCCCTCTCCTATCAATCCGCTCGCCAATTCTCCTTTTGCCACTTGAATAATATTGTTCCCATAGCCGGATAAGGTAGCAAGATTATTCTTTGTGGCAGGATGCAGCCACATATCTTCATCCATAGCGGGAGCTACTATCACAGGGCATATTGCTGACAAATAAACCGTCAATAAAAGATTGTCACAAAGGCCATTGGCCATTTTAGCGAGTGTATTAGAGCTTAATGGCGCTATTAATAATATATCTGCCCATCTTCCCAGCATCACATGGTTGGCCCAGCTCTTTTCATCAAATAAATCAATGAGTACTTCATGCTTGCTAAGAGTAGATAATACCAGTGGGGATACAAAATCTTTAGCAGCGGGTGTCATTATTACTTTTACCTCTGCCCCTTCTTTTAGCAACAAGCGTAATAAATGCACCGATTTATAAGCTGCGATACTACCTGAGATGCCCAGTACTATTTTTTTACCTTTAAGCATTGTATTTCAAAAATACCAATTAGTTATAAAACATAAAAGCGGCATCGCTTTCTGGCGATACCGCTAATTTATTAGAAGCTTTTAGCTTTTACTCAAATAATTGATCTTCTGCCTTACGGAAGTATATTTTATCATCAATAAACTCCTGTGTAGCCAGCAAAGAAGGATTCGGCATCCTTTCATAAGCTCTCGATATCTCGATCTGCTCTTTGTTTTCATGAATCTCTTCCAGACTATCAGTATGGCTGGCAAACTCTTCCAATTTATTATGCAACTCTTCTTTCAAAGAGATGTTAATCTGATTGGCCCTTTTAGCAACGATAGCTATGGACTCATAGATATTACCTGTCTTATTTTTCA
>CAZPPM010000186.1:0-4176 GCA_964588445.1 uncultured Citrobacter sp. | reverse complement strand
TTGGAAGGATTTGTGCTGGCTGTTACACCATTTAATTTTACGGCTATCGGCGGCAACCTACCTACCAGCGCAGCCATGTGTGGTAATGTAGTCGTATGGAAACCGGCGAATACACAAATTTATTCTGCTCAGATGACTATGCGTGTTTTGCAGGAAGCAGGCTTACCGGATGGTGTTATCAATCTTATTTATGTTGATGGGCCTACGCTGGGACAGGTTTGTTTTAATCACAGAGATTTTGCGGGTGTACATTTTACAGGTTCTACAGGGGTGTTTAATACCATGTGGGAGACTATTGGTAAAAACATGGGGAAATATAAATCCTATCCACGTATTGTAGGAGAAACAGGAGGCAAAGACTTTGTACTGGCGCATCCCAGCGCCGATCCGGATGTAGTGGCTACGGCTTTATTGAGAGGTGCTTTTGAATTTCAGGGGCAAAAATGCTCTGCAGCTTCAAGAGCATATATTCCCGCCAATATTGCCGAAGAGGTAAAGAAAAAACTGGTAGAAGGAGTGAAAAGCTTCAAGATGGGAACGGTAGAAGACTTTACCAATTTTATCAACGCAGTGATTGATGAAAAAAGCTTTGATAAAATAAGTGCCTATATTAAAAATGCCAAGACTGATAAGAAAGCGGAAATATTGGTGGGTGGTAAATGCGATAAGTCCAAAGGTTATTTTATAGAACCTACCGTAATTGAGGCAAAAGATCCTAAGTATGTTACCATGTGCGAAGAAATTTTTGGCCCGGTATTGACTATTTATGTGTATCCCAAAAATGGATTTGAGAAAGCATTGGAATTAGTGGATACAACTTCACCTTATGCACTTACAGGTTCTATTATTGCTAAGGACAGGTATGCGATAGAACTTGCTACCAATAAACTGCGTAATGCAGCCGGCAACTTCTATATCAACGATAAACCTACAGGTGCTGTAGTGGGGCAACAGCCTTTTGGTGGAGCAAGAGCCAGTGGTACCAATGATAAAGCCGGAAGTATTTTGAATCTCTATCGCTGGTTAAGTCCTCGTACAATCAAGGAGACATTTAACCCGCCTACAGATTACCGTTATCCTTTTTTGCAAGGAAAATAGTAAGACGCTAAAATATTAGTAATTAGGTACATAGCGTAAGGCTACTTTTATAGTAGTTTTACGCTTTTTTAATATAATTTATCCATAAGTCTATGAAATATAAAAACTTACTATTAGGTTTACCCTCAATTTTATTAAAACCAAAAACAAATTTTATGAAAAAAATCTTTTTAATGATTGTAGTTGCAAGTGCCAGCATAGCTGCAAGTGCTCAAGCTCCGACTGGTGTTCAGTTTGGTGGAGGTATTCGTCTTGCGTTACCTGTTGGCGATTTTAGTAACTCTCACTCTTTTGGAGTAGGAGCCGAGCTACAGGCAGAGTATGGTTTTTCGGAGAAAGTATCAGGTATTTTCAGTACAGGCTATTCTAGTTTTTTTGGGAAAAAATTCGGAAATGTCAAGATACCTAGCTTGGGATACATTCCTTTTTTGGCAGGTGCCCGTGTATATCCCTCTAATAACGTTTTCATTGGTGCACAAGTTGGCTATGGTTTGCTAACTGGCGATGGAAACAGTGAAGGAGCATTCAACTATCAGCCACAGGTTGGTTACAATGCACAAAATTATCAGCTTGCTCTAAATTATAATGGCTTAAGTAAAAATGGTTCTACAGTAGGTCAAATTGCTTTGACTGCTATTTATAAATTTGGCGGTAACTAGTCTAAGAAAATTTTCAAAGATACAGAGGCGATTTCTTCAAAAGAGATCGCCTCTTTTGTTGGAGTAGTATACATCAAAAGCATAATCATCTTTGATTGCCTTATTTTTACAAAAAATAGCTACTTGAAATCTATATTATCTGCAGCACAATTAGATATCACCATAAGAAGGCTGGCACATCAAATACTGGAAAATAATGCAGGCAATGAAACAGTTATTCTTATTGGACTACAGCCGAGAGGGATTCTCCTTTCGGATCGATTGGCGGCGGTAATAAAAGCTGAATTCCCTACTGTTGCTATTGAATATGGCAAATTGGATATTACTTTTTACAGGGATGATATTCGTAAAGAGCTGCATATAGCTAATCAGACAGAGATGTTGTTTTCTATCGAGGGGAAAAAAGTTGTTCTGGTGGATGATGTGCTGCATACCGGCCGTACCATACGAGCGGCATTAGATGCTTTGCTCGATTTTGGCCGGCCCGATAAAGTAGAGCTATGCGTATTGATCGATCGTCGTTTTAGCAGGCAATTACCTATACAGCCCGATTATATTGGTAAACCTATCGATTCTATAATATCACAGAAAGTAAAGGTAGACTGGGATCGAAAAGAAGTGCTATTAATGGATGAACAGTCCTGATTGCTCTTTACAACTTTTTTAAAATGTGATAATTTTCCTATTTACGATACCTATTTTTCCTTTAATTTCGCCCTTTAATGCAACTATCCACTCGACACTTACTAGGCATTAAAGATCTTACTCCGACAGATATTTCTCTTATCTTACAAACAGCGGAGCAATTTAAGGAAGTATTACAGCGGCCTGTAAAAAAAGTTCCCTCTTTGCGAGACATTGTTATTGTCAATTTGTTTTTTGAGAATTCCACGCGTACGCGTATTTCTTTTGAGCTGGCCGAAAAAAGGTTATCTGCGGATACAATTAATTTTACGGCTTCAGCCTCTTCTGTATCCAAAGGAGAAACCTTACTGGATACTGTCAATAACATACTTTCTATGAAAGTAGATATGGTGGTAATGCGCCATAGTGCCAGCGGTGCTCCCCACTTTTTAGCACAACATATCCCGGCAGCTATTATCAATGCCGGCGATGGTATAAATGAACACCCTACACAAGGACTGTTGGATGCATTTTCCATAAAAGAAAGAACAGGCTCATTGGAAGGAAGAAAAGTAGCTATCATCGGAGATATCATGCATAGTCGTGTTGCACAAAGCAATATTTATCTGCTTAAAAAAATGGGAGCAGAAGTAGTAGTATGTGGGCCACCCACATTAATTCCGAAATACATTAGTCAGGCGCTGGGTGTGAATGTGAGTTATAATCTTAGGGAAACATTAGGATGGTGTGACGTGGCAAATGTATTGCGCATACAACTGGAGAGGCAGAATCAGGTATTGTTTTCTTCATTACGTGAATATAATCTGGAGTATGGTATTAGCCGGAAGTTATTAGATAGTCTGCATAAAGAAGTGGTGGTGATGCATCCGGGTCCTATTAATAGAGGAGTGGAACTGGATAGTGATGTAGCGGATAGTAAACAGGCGATTATCCTACAGCAGGTAGAGAATGGGGTAGCGGTTCGTATGGCCGTATTATATCTTTTATCCAACAGGCAGGGCTCCTGATAAATATCCCCATCTACGATAGAAAACAGTTAATTTACACCCCCAAACTTTATTTATTATATGGCTCGTATTTGCTTGTTCCCCGGTACATTTGATCCTCTTACCTTAGGCCATGCTGATATTATTGATAGAGCACTACCTCTGTTCGATAAAATCATAGTAGGCGTGGGGCTAAACGCATCTAAAGTACCTATGTTTTCTGCAGAACAGCGGGTAGAATGGGTCAATGAAATGTATAAACACGAAGACAAAGTAGAAGGAGTAGTGTATGAGGGATTGACTATCAATTTTTGCAAACAAATTAATGCACGATTTATATTGAGAGGCATTCGCTACGTAAGTGATTTTGAATATGAAAAAACGATTGCAGATGCGAATCGTACGCTTGATAAAAGCATAGAAACAATTTTTTTAACCGGAGAGCCTAAGTATACTTCTGTGGCTTCTACCATTGTAAGAGATATTATACGGAATGGTGGGAATGCGAAGCCTTTTTTACCGGAAGTCGTTTACCAGTCTCTTATAGAAAAGAAATAGTATGTCAATTTGGTTTAATAAAGAAATAAGTATAGAGAAGATAGTTTCCGTTGAGAAAAATTCAATGGGAGAATTTTTGGGAATAGAATGGATAGAAATAGGTGATGATTTTATAAAAGCTAAAATGCCTGTGGATGATCGTACGCGGCAGCCTTACGGGCTTTTACACGGCGGTGCCTCCTGCGTACTGGCAGAAAGTATTGGCAGCATTGCATCTGCATTAGTAGTAG
>CAZPPM010000185.1:0-4218 GCA_964588445.1 uncultured Citrobacter sp. | reverse complement strand
ATAGCATTTGGGTTGATTTTTGCTGCCTTACGGCCTATATTTGTTTTCCTCCTTTGTGGAGAAGTGGCGCAAAGTTAAAATATCAATAGCATTTTGTTTTAAGAAAGCCCGGAACGATCTTTTTGGATGAAAAAAATCAAGTACTACTACAATACTAATACACTCCGCTACGAAAAGTTGGAAGTGCCACTGCGGATAAAGCTATTACGCATCTTTGGATTTGTAGCTGCAGCGCTGGTTTCCGCTGCTTTTATTTCTTACGTTGCTTTTCAGTTTGTAGGCTCTCCTAACGAAAAGTTTCTAAAAATGCAGAACGAGCGTTTACGGGATCGCTATATAGACTTAAATGAAAGAGTGAAAACGCTCGATCAGCAAATGAAAGAATTGGAGAAAAGGGATAATAATGTTTATCGCTCTATTTTTGAAGCCGACCCTATACCGGATAGTGCCCGGGCCAAAAGTATGGAAGCCGAGCAAGAAATTGCTACCGTACTGGGTATGGAAAATCAGGAATTATATCGCTCGCTTACCACGTCCCTTTTTCAGTTATCCAACAGGGTAACGGCTCAAACAGCATCTTACAAACAAATAGATGAGCTTGTCAAGGATAAAGAAAAATTACTTTCTCATACACCAGCTATTCAACCGGTAAGCAATCAGGATCTTTCTCGTATCGCTTCTGGCTTTGGTTACCGCATTGATCCCGTTTATAAAACGGTAAAAATGCATGCAGGCCTGGATTTTGCGGCACCGCAAGGCACACCTATCTATGCATCAGCTGATGGGACGATAAAATTGGCGGGCAACTCTGGAAACGGCTATGGTAACCACGTTATCATCAACCATGGTTACGGCTACGAGACGTTGTATGGGCATATGGTAAAAGTAAAGTCGAAAGTAGGGCAAAAAGTAAAGCGGGGCGAGGTAATAGGCTGGGTAGGCAATACGGGAAAGTCAACCGGGCCACACTTGCATTATGAAGTACATAAAAATGGTAACAAGCTCGATCCTGTTTATTTCTTCTATAATGATCTTACACCGGAGCAATTTGAGCGCTTGCTAAAACAGGCCGCTTCGAGCAATCAAAGTTTTGATTAGTGTAGCTTGTTTTTTGCCATTTTTCGAAGCTGTTTTTTCCTTACAGTTAAAAGAACGACTTTATCTATACTCTCGTTTGTAGTGTATTGGGCAATTTCACTTTTGTTGTTAATTATTTTTAGTTGTTTAATAGCATCTTTATTACGGGTAAGAGCTATTATACTTTGTGTTGTATGTTCCTTGCTATTTATCAAGAATAGGGTGCAGGGCTGAATAACTGCGTGAACTAATTTGTTGTAACTGTAAGAGGAGGACGGTCGCTGGCTCGCATCTATTATACTATCTTTTTGAAAATTATAGGCAAATAGTGACTGGGTATGGCCAAATAATGAAAGCCCGCAACTTATTAGTACCAGTATTATCCGAGATGCCATACGCTTACGAGTTGATACTAAAATACTCAAAAACACTCATAATAGGGCTGACAATGTGGAAAAAAGCATTTTTGCAAAGTAAGATTGGCATGGCTACTGCTTTACCTTTGTCAACAACGGCATGAGTAAATCTTTATCACAAATAGCATTTGATTTTGGTGAAACGCCGCTACCCTCCGTAGCGCCTACACCACCGGCTATTATTGAAATAAAGGAAGAAGACCCTGTAGATAGTAATGAAGAACCAGAAGTAGCAATTTTAGCAGAGGCTGAACCTGAAGTCATTGATCTTACAGAACCAACAATAGAAGAAACGCCTGAGCCGCCCATTGAAGTAAAGAGAAAGTTACCGGGTGCTGCTGTGCGTGGCCGCAAATCGCTCAAGGAGGCAAGCCTGGCTGCGGATATGATTGATGTTCCTTCGGATGAGGAATTGTTTAAAAAATCCTATTACCCCATTGGTCAGGTAGCGAAGATGTTTAAAGAAAATCAGTCGTTGATTCGCTATTGGGAAACAGAATTTACTATTCTTAAGCCTAAGAAAAATGGTAAAGGTGATCGTCTCTTTAGGCCGGAAGATGTAAAGAATCTGGTGCTGATACATGATTTATTACGCCGTCGCAAATTCACCATTGAAGGAGCTAAGGACTACCTGAAAAAAAATAAGAAGGCAGAAGACCATTTTGCCATGATACAATCGTTGCAGCAGATCAAATCCTTTCTATTGGAAATAAAAGCGAGTCTGTAACGCTTTTTCCTTTATGCCTGCGCAGGCGAAGTGATTTTAATATCCGTACTGGCTCCGGCGATTTCAATTTTCAACTCCTCTAATTTTTTAAGTATAGCAAAGTTGATGGACTCTTTGATGCTATTAAACTCAGCCTGTGTTACAGGTCCGGTAAAATAATCCACATTAATAAGAAAGGCAGAGCCAGTGATATCATTCAGGAATGCAGTAGAGGTTTCTATTTCCTTTCTGTTTAAAATGGCACGAACAGCTATTAAGAACTGCTCAATATTGTCAGCCGGTGTTGTGAGGCCGGCTTCGATTCGTAGCTCTGCTTTTCGCTGTGTGCGGAGCGACAGGTTATCCAAAATACTATCCACCATTTGTTTATTAGGTACGGTGATAAATGTTTTTTGATCGGTGCGAATGCGAGTGCTACGCAAGCCTATCTTCTCTACCGTGCCGGTGAAGCTGTGTACTTTCACTACATCACCCATAGTGAAAGGCTTATCAAAAAAGATAATAAAGGAGGCAATCAAATTTTCTAAACTTTCCCGTAGGGCTAATGCGATAGCGGCACCTACGATACTCAGGCCGGTAAGCAGACTGCCAATATTGTAACCAAAAGCGTACTTGAGTATCATGAGAAACCCGATCACAAAGAGGATGACTTTGAAGAAATCCTTAAAGAAAACTACCAGTTGATCGTCTGTTGTGTCATGGGTACGCTGCGCTTTGATATGAAGTATCAGCGCTATAAAGTCAATGATTTTAACAAGTAAGCGTATAAAACTAACAATGAGTACAAGGGTGCCAATGGTATGTATCAGCTCTTTTGCGGTTATTTTGTATAAGTCGAAATTGAATAAAGCAGGATAAGTAAGTTTATCTAAAGTGGTGATGGCTACAAAGGCAAAAAGAAAAATACCCAGTGGCTTGGACACCAAATGGGTAAAGGAAGTTTTATCAATATCTTTCCAAATGCTTTTGACAAAAAGGAAAAGAAAGCCGGCAATATAATGGGCTATGTAGCGCTTTAATAAAAGTACTACACCAATGATGGCAACTACAATAAGATAGCTGCGTACAGAATTATCCAGCCAAATCTGATCGAGAAATTCGTTCATTTCAACAACTAATTATAAGCGAAAATATTGAATAAGCTGATTGCTTTATTCAAAGGAATAAATATCTAATTGTCCATTTTTAAGTGCATACAGGCGGGTAGAGGAAAAATTAAAGCTATTGCTTTTGTATAAATCCTGTGGCAAGGGCCATTCATCCATCCGGAAGGTACGGATATCGTATCGGTACAATGTAGTGTCTTTGGAACCATAAATATAACGACCTGCTACTTTAAAATTTTGCCATCCGGAAATAAGTATTTTATTCTTCAATGTGCCGTAGTAGTCAAAAACATAAATGGCTTTGGTAGAGTCAAACAGGTAAACAAACTGGTCCTGGTCAAATATTTTTTGTGGTACGGGTGCCTGATCAAAAAGCTGTCGAAAATCCGGTGTTTCCATTAAGAGCTTACCTTCCTCGTCTATTTTTTTCAATTTGTTTTCCAACTCATCATATAGCCAAATTTTATTATCGTAGGACTGGCCTATGGCTCTTACCTGTAATATATTGTTCTTGCGAAGATCAATGGTATTGCGAATGTTGAATAGGCGATCCAATACAACAATGGTGGCAAAATCACGATAGTAAAGTAATACTTTCAATGGATTGGAAACATCAATGAGGCTTGCCTGCCCAAACCTTTTTACCTGATTGAAAATGGCTACGGAGTCGCCATTAGCGTCTATTTTTTTTACCTGATTATTGCTGTTGAGTAAATAAACATTGTCCAGATTGTCAATCGTAAAGGAAACGATATCTCCTTCTACTGTTTTTATTTTACGGAAAAAAGTATCCGTTTGCCCATAGGTCAATGTAGCGTATAGCGATAGAAAAAGGAATATGGTAAAAAGACGAATCACTAATAATTACGTATTATTTTCTGATCATTGCCCG
>CAZPPM010000184.1:0-4236 GCA_964588445.1 uncultured Citrobacter sp. | reverse complement strand
AGATAGTAATAGACTTCCCTCCCATATTGCCATTATTATGGATGGCAATGGCCGGTGGGCGCAGGATCAGGGGCAAGACAGATTGTATGGCCACTACCATGGGGTGGAAAGTGTAAGAAACATTGTGGAAGGCTGTGCTGAGCTGGGTATTGGGTATCTCACCCTCTATGCTTTTTCTACAGAAAACTGGGACCGGCCGGAGAATGAAGTGGTAGGTCTTATGGAACTGCTGGTCAATACGATTCGCAAGGAAGTAGAGACGCTGAATAAGAATAATATCAAACTACAGGTAATAGGTGATATGAGTATGTTGCCGGATTATGCCCGGCAAGAATTGAGAGAGGCACTGGCGATTACACAAACCAATACAGGGCTTACATTAGTGATGGCATTGAGTTATAGCGGTAGGTGGGAATTGCTCGATATGGTAAAAAAAATAGCCAGCCGGGTTGCGAAGGGAGAGCTAGATCCTGAGAACATAGATCAGTCAGCTTTGCAACAGTCGTTAAGTACACATGACATCCCTGATCCTGAATTGATGATTAGAACAAGTGGAGAGTATCGCATTAGTAATTTTTTGCTTTACCAACTGGCTTATACTGAACTGTATTTTACAGATGTAAGATGGCCCGCATTTAGAAAAGAAAATTTGTACGAAGCAATTGCGGATTATCAAAGCAGAGAAAGGCGATTTGGAAAAACCGGCAAGCAGCTTTTGGATGAAAATGAAAGCCAGTCGGAGGCTTGATGAGATCGAATGTTTTGTTCGCTTTTAGAGTAGGTTTAACAAAGACTTTTCGAGAATTACCCTTAATTTGCCAACTCAAGTGAGTTGTATATAGCTAAAGCACAGATAATAAACAGTTTGTGGTTTCGGCCAAAACTAATTTGACAGACTTGAACAATCAACCATGCAACAACTTTTACTCCGGGTTAGCGCTTTTGTGATGATGATTATGGCTGCATCTTCGGCCACACTGTATGCACAGGAAGATACTACAAGACCTACTTCCGTAGACCCTAAAATATTAGAATGGAATGAGGCTCGTATACCCCGTGAGTACACCATTGCAGAATTAACTCTTACAGGTGCTCAGTTTTTGGATACAGCGATCGTTTTATCTATTTCCGGCTTACAGGTAGGTGATAAATTCATGCATCCGGGTACAGATATTTTCTCCAGAGCGATTACTAAAATGTGGCGGCAAAAATTATTTGCCGATATACAGATATATATTACCAAGATTGTAGATGATAAAGTAAGTATAGAGCTGGCGGTGAAAGAAATGCCCAAGTTGGGTAATTTTAAATTTGTAGGCATTAAGAAAGCCGATGCGGAAGAACTACAGGGTAAAATAGGTCTTGTAAAAGCAACCATCCTTACAGAAAATACAAAGAGAAATATTCGCGAAGTCACTACAAAATTTTATAGAGAGAAAGGGTTTCAAAATATTTCCGTTAGAATAGAAGAAGAGAATGATCCTACGTTTGTTAACTCCAACCGACTTACGATTTACGTAAACAAAGGCAAAAAAGTAAGAATCGATGGTGTGAATTTTTTTGGTAACAACGTAGCTTCTTCCAAGCTGAAGAAGCAACTGAAGGGCACCAAAGAAATGACGAAGTTTACGCTAAAAGGTTCAGCTTACGAGAGTCCTTATGGAGAAACAGAGCGGCCCAACTTTAAAGAATGGGTGAAAGACTGGGGCTTTTTATCTGTTACAAAAACAAAGCAATTACTCGATCCCTATTTCCGGTTTAAACTATTTAGCTCTGCTAAATTTAACGCTGTAAAACTTGAAGAGGATAAAGAAAAACTTATTAAATATTATAACTCACTAGGCTATAGAGATGCCTATATTGTAGAAGATACGGTTGTAGCTCGTGGCGATAAGTTATATGTAGATATTAAAGTAGATGAGGGTAGAAAATACTATTTCGGGAACATAACCTGGAAAGGGAATTCAAAATACCCCGATTCTGTTTTGAATAATGTATTGAGCATTCGCAAAGGCGATATTTATAATCAGGAAATTTTAAATAATAGAACCGGTAAAGAAGTATCTGCGGAAGGTGCCGGTATAAGTGGTTACTATCAGGATGATGGTTACTTATTCTTCCGTATTGAGCCGGTAGAAACTTCTGTGTATAACGATACGATCGATCATGAGATAAGAATCATAGAAGGACCACAGGCTCGTTATAAAAATATCACCATCGCTGGCAACGAAAGAACAAAAGACCATGTAATACGAAGAGAGTTAAGAACGGTGCCGGGTGATTTATTTAACCGTACGGAGTTAATACGTTCTGTAAGGGAATTGGGCAATCTTCAATATTTTAATCAGGAAGCTATCAACCCTGGTGTGGTACCTAATCCTGATGATGGTACAGTGGACGTGAACTGGACGGTAGAGGAAAAATCATCAGATCAGTTAGAACTATCTGCAGGATGGGGTGGTGGTATAGGTCTTACCGGTACGGTGGGTGTTACCTTCAATAATTTTTCCATCAGAAATATTTGGAAAAAATCTGCATGGGATCCATTGCCAACAGGCGATGGTCAGAAGTTAAGCTTGCGCTTACAATCCAATGGACGGGCTTTCCGTTCGTATAACTTTTCTTTTACAGAGCCTTGGCTGGGGGGTAAAAAAAGAAATTCGTTAACTATTGCCTATAACAATAGCCGCTTCTCCAATGCGATTCGTTATAATTCACTGGGCAGAGTAGAGATCGATAATAAACGTTCTGATACCAGCTATCTGAAGATAAACGGATTCTCTGTATCCTTTGGTAAACAATTGAAATGGCCGGATGACTTCTTTAACCTGATGTTTGCTATCAATTATACACAGTATAAAAGAAGTAACTACCAGATCTTTGAAGGAGTGAGCCCAACAGGTATATCCAACAACTTGAGCTTCAAGTTGGCTCTGCAGCGTTCGTCTGTATTTGATCCTATTTTCCCCAAAGGTGGTTCCAATATTATGGCCAGCGTCCAGTTTACGCCACCGTATTCTTTATTCAACCCAGATTTAGTTAATTCTAATGACCCGTATAAAAATCCGGAATACCACAAATGGCGTTTCAATGCGGAATGGTATGTACCATTAGGAAGACCAACCGGTGCTGACAATAACCGCCAGTTTGTATTGAAAATGGCAGCGAAGTATGGTTTCATGGGGCGCTACAACCAAAAATTACAATATTCTCCGTTTGAGCGTTTCCAAGTGGGTGATGCAGGTCTTACCAATAACTTTGGGCTGTTAGGTTATGATATAGTAGCGCATAGAGGCTATCCTGTGTATCAGGTATCTGATCCTACTATTAATCCTGACCAGCAAAATGCCAGTCGCTTCTTTACTATATTCAACAAATATCAGTTAGAGTTGCGCTATCCACTGGTCACCAATCCGGGTAGTACCATTTATGGATTGGCGTTTTTTGAAGCGGCCAATGGTTGGTTTGACTTTAAAGATTATAATCCTTTCCGTTTGCGTAGAAGTGCCGGTTTGGGTATGCGTTTCTTCCTGCCCATGTTTGGTTTACTTGGATTTGACTATGGTATAGGCTTTGACCGTATTCAACCCGGCCAGGGCTTGAAAAATGCATCCCGCTTCACCTTTATGTTAGGATTCGAACCGGAATAAATTAGTAGAGTCTATCTTTAAATCATTAAACTTTTCGCATATGAAAAAAATAGTACTGATAGCTTGCTTATTAGGGTTGAGCTTTCTGAGTTATTCTCAAAAGTATGCTATCATAGACACCCGCTATATATTAGATAAGCTCCCTGAGTATAAAAAGGCACAGGAGCAATTAGATGTTATAGCGGCAGAATGGCAAAGAGATATTGATAATAAACAGACAGCATTGGATAGAATGTACAAGGATTATGAAGCGGAACAGGTAATGCTAAGTGATGAGCTGCGCAAAAAAAGAGAAGATCAATTATTTCTGAAGGAAAAGGAACTAAGAGACTTACAACGGCAACGTTTTGGTTTTGAGGGAGATTTGTTTAAAAAAAGACAAGAGTTGGTAAAACCGGTACAGGATAAAGTATACAATGCGGTACAAAAAATTTCCAGCCAGCGCGGCTATGACTTTGTGCTCGATAAAAGTGAAGGAATTACCATTATATTTGCCGACCCCAAGTTGGACAAGAGTGAAGATGTCTTGAAAGAACTGGGAATAAAAAACTAATTGTTAAAATAACGTAAACACGCAACAGGTTCT
>CAZPPM010000183.1:0-4262 GCA_964588445.1 uncultured Citrobacter sp. | reverse complement strand
ACCAGGCCATGAATAACTCGGTGAGGTAAGCAATACCCACGATAGAACCCGTGAGTACAATTACCTTATTCATCACTTCAATATGCTCGACGGTGATATAGTCTTGTAATCCTAATACTTTACGGGTAATCAATAAAAGCGTTTGTACCATCGCAAATCCAGAGAATACCGCACCCGCTACGAAGTAAGGCGGGAAGATGGTGGTGTGCCATCCCGGAACTACGGATGTCGCAAAGTCAAATGATACGATGGTATGTACCGAAAGTACCAGCGGCGTACTTAAACCAGCTAACACTAATGATAAAGCTTCGTGACGCTGCCAGTGCTTCGTGCTACCTGTCCAGCCAAATGCCGCCAAGCCATAAAACATTTTACGCCATTTCAATTTTGCTCGATCCCGCAGCGTAGCTAAATCAGGTAACAAACCAGAGTACCAGAACAAAAGAGAAACCGTAAAATAAGTTGATATCGCAAATACGTCCCAGAGAAGAGGAGAGTTAAAGTTTACCCATAAAGGACCGCGGGTGTTTGGATAAGGTAATACAAAGAAGGCATCCCATACACGACCCATGTGCCAGATAGGAAACTGTCCTGCACACATTACTGCAAAGATGGTCATCGCTTCTGCAGCACGGTTTACACCGGTACGCCAGCCCTGGCGGAAAAGTAATAAGATCGCAGAGATCAACGTACCTGCGTGACCAATACCTACCCACCACACGAAGTTGGTAATGTCCCATCCCCAACCAATGGTCTTATTCAGATTCCACTGTCCCGTACCATATATAACCTCCACGGTTACGGATATAATACCAAATATGAGCAGCGCTACCGAAATGATAAAACCGATCCACCAAAGTTTGGAAGGTTTATCTTCCACAGGGCGACAAATATCTTCTGTCACCTGGTGATAATCCTTGTTGCCTTCCACAATCGGCGGCCTTACTTGCGATTCGAATCTGAGTAAAGACATATTCTTATAAACTTTTAGCCATTAGCTTTTGCTAATAACCTTTTTTATTCAACTTTTTTTCCTCTTCGTTGTTTTTGTTTTTTTACCAGTACCGCAAGCGTGATTTAATTTGAGCAAAACAAACGCCAGCCAAACCTTCTGGGTATTACTGTATTGAAGTAAGCCCAAATAGATAGAGTTGACGCATGTATGTAATCAATGGCTAAATACATGCTCTATCGTTACCAGTATATATCTACAAAGAACTTTCTTTAATACTTACAAGCTTTCTTCTTACACTACTTCTCTTGCTCTTCTTAGTGATGCTCTGCCGGTTGTGTTGCAGGCAGGCTCTCTTTGCTGTGGTCATTACCCTGTCCATGATCATCTCCGTGGTCTGCTTTTTTAGGAGCATGTCCTTTGCGGGGAATAATCTCGTCTGTGTTTCTGATTTTAGCCAGATAATTGACGTTAGGCATTGTATGTATCTGCTCCAATACATAGAATGTACGTAGCGGATTATTTTTACGCTCTTGGCTGATAGCACTTTCTTCATCATGCACATTTCCAAACACAATCGCATCAGCAGCGCAAGCAGAAGAACAAGCTAATTTGAGATGACGATCTTTCAATGGTGTTCCTTCTTTTTTCGCATCTAGTTTAGCCGCTTGTAAGCGCTGCACGCAGAAAGAACATTTCTCGATTACACCTCTTGAACGAACCGTTACATCTGGATTCAACACCATGCGTGTCAACTCATCGTTCATATAATGAACAGCAGGGTCAAGCTTACCTACTATTTGCTGATCCTGATTATTTTTAAAGCTATCCGCACCTGTATAATCAGCCCAGTTAAAGCGACGCACTTTATAAGGACAGTTATTAGCACAGTAACGTGTACCGATACAACGGTTATAGGTCATCTGGTTAAGCCCTTCTGAGCTATGGTTGGTAGCGGCTACGGGACATACGTTCTCACAAGGTGCATTATCACAATGCTGGCACATCATAGGCTGGAATACCACGCCTTTCAACTCATTGGGATCGTTCTCATCAGAAACATAATAACGATCTATGCGTAACCAATGCATATCGTGATAGCGCAATACCTCACTCTTACCTACAACAGGTACATTGTTTTCCGCATGGCAGGCAATTACACAAGCACCGCAACCAAAGCAGGCATTCATGTCTATGCTCATACCCCATTTCAATCCCGGCTGATCGTGCTGGCCATAAGGCGTACCATGCTTAGCATAGTCTTCCCTAGTTGCATCTTTCTTACCGCTATAGGTATCGTATAAGTGCTGATTATAATCTTTAAATTCTGTTTTATCTTTTATGAAAGAAGCCAAAGAAGTTTCTCTTACTACATCTATACGGCCTTCGTAGCTATTGTGTATTTGGGTTTGCGCCAGCTTAAATGATTTACCCGTGTTCTCCAATTCCGCATTTACGGCATAGAGATTTACACTTGTACCATCAAAAGAAGAAAGCGGATATACATCTACCCCAACTTTGCCATCTGCTTGTTTACTATCTACGTAAGTTGTTCCTAATTTTTCTGTTCTACCATATCCTACTGCTATCGCAATGGTATTGGCATCCATACCGGGAACTACCAGTATAGGTACTTTTATTTCCTTACCGCTTACCTTAACAGTGATAACAGGCTTTTGCGGATAATATTCGTAATTGTTGCTCTTATAATTAATCTTCAACTCATCGGCCGTAGTAACCGATATCATGGCATAGTTGTCCCAGGTTACTTTAGTAATGGGATCGGGCAATTCTTGCAACCACGGGTTGGCGGGATGTGAACCCGAACCAATAGCATTGCTTTGGTAAAACACCACCTCTTTTCCACTTGACTTAGGTGCAGTACCTAGTGCCGCTACGGCACTACCCGTAGCTGAAGAAGAATAAGATCCGGCGCTGGCAGCAGCAGTAGCAGCTACCCATACACCATTTTGTAATGCGGTAGTATAATTATCTACACCGCCCAACTTGGTCACCCAGAAGTTGCGGTAATAATCTTCAAACAATTCTGTTTTACCAGCCCATCGTAATAGACTTTCCTGCCACAAGCGGGTTTTGAATAAGGGGTAAATAGTAGGTTGCACAAAACCATAAGTTCCCGCTGTTGCTTCACCATCTCCCCAGCTCTCTAAGTAGTGATGCGTAGGTACCAAGTAGTTGCAGAGGACTGAAGTTTCGTCTTCTTTTTCGCTGAAGGAAACTTTCAATTTCACTTTATCAAAAGCTGCTTTTACTTTAGCCGCATCAGGCCATGTATAGGCAGGATTCGCTCCATGCAGTAAAACAGCTCCTACGCTTCCACTTTGCATCTCGTTTAATAAATCAGCAAAGTCTTTATCTACACCCTGGCGATAATTCACCGGAGCCGACCAATCAATGGTAGTGCCATAGGATCCAATCGCTACGTTGATAGCATTTACAATCAACTGTACATTTACATCATTGCTACCAGCTACTACTAAGCTCTGTCCTTTATTATTCAACAGATCTTTTGCTACAGTAGCAATACCTGCTTTTAATTTTTCATTGGTAATAGCAGGGGCTGAAACACCTTCTACGCCCACAGCAGCCGCTAATGCCAGCACCACAGCACCTGTTTCAGAAGGGCGATGGTTATAGCGCACATCCGCATTAGCACCTGTCATACTCAGGAAGCTTTCAAACTGATAGTGCTTGCTCATCTCTGGTTTGTCTTCGTTGATTTTTCTATTCAACGCATAACCGTGAGAATATTCTACAGGGCTCAACCATGTTCCCAGGAAATCGGCACCTAAGCTTACCACCACTTTTTTTGCGTTCTCAAAGCGATAGGCCGGAATGCCTTTTTTTCCAAAGCTTGCCTGATTAGCCAATAAAATACCAGTATAAGAAACCGCGTCGTATTGTACGTGTTTGAAATTCGGATACGCCGCTTTGAAGTCTGCTATTGTTTGTAAAGCCGATGGAGAGTTAACCGTACTTGTCAGCAAAACGATGCTACCGGTAGTACTTTTAAGTGCTCCTATTATTTGTTGATCCAATGCTTCAAAAGAAGGAATTTCTTTTAAGTCATCACCCGCTCTTTCTACCGGGTGTGTAATTCTGTTTTTATCATACAGATCCAGAATAGAAGCCTGAATACGGGCAGTAGTACATCCTTTTACAAAAGAAAGATCATTTCCTTCGATCAGGATAGGGCGACCATCTCTTACACGAGCCAAAACGGGAACAACATCTCCATCCTGAATAAACGTAGTGGCATAGTATTTTGCTTCGCCGGGAATAATGTTTT
>CAZPPM010000182.1:0-4325 GCA_964588445.1 uncultured Citrobacter sp. | reverse complement strand
TTATGATCGAAAATTACAGAACAGGCTTGATTTGGAATCTATTTACCAGCAGCCCTGAAGTAAAGGAAGCGATGCGCAACCTTGGTTTTAGTGCTCCTTATTTGTAAAAAATTTTATACAACAACATAAAAAGATTGCTATGCAACCCATCAATCGTCAGGAGTTTTTACAAAAAACAGCTATGGCAGCTACCGCCGTGCTGCTATCTTCCTTAAAAAGTTTTGCGGCTAGCGGTACTACTAAGAAAATTAAAGTAGCTGTTATCGGTTGCGGTAGTGTGTCCGGTGTTTACTTACCTCATTTATCCAAGAGCCCTTATGTAGAATTAGTAAGTGCTTGTGATATTGTCTACGAAAGAGCACAGCAACGAGCCAAAGAATTTACTATACCTCATCATTATTCTAATATTGAAGCACAACTAGCCGGAGCGCCGTTTGATTTGTTGGTAAACCTTACTGATATGCAGGAACATGGTAGGCTCAATAAGCAGGCGTTGCTGGCAGGTAAGCATGTATGGAGTGAAAAACCAATGGCGGATAGTTATAAAGAAGGAAAAGCCTTACTTGAGTTGGCGCAAAATAAAAAATTACGCATTTGGGGTGCACCTGCCGTAGTCAATAGCCCGCAGTTTGCCTTCATGGCAAAGATGTTGGCAGAAGGAAAGCTAGGCAAAGTAGCTGCAGCACATGCGCATTATGGACATACAGGGCCTAGTTGGTCAGCGTTTTTCTATGAAAAAAATGGAGGAAGCTTACCCGACCTGGGTGTGTACAATATTGCTACTCTCACAGGATTATTAGGTCCGGCAAAAGCTGTTACGGCCATGACAAGTATTGTAACACCAGAACGTACAGTAGATAATAAAGGAAAAATAAAAGTAGTAGCAGAAGATAACGCCATGTTGCTAATGGATCACGGTAATGGTATTATATCACATGTGCAATGTGGTTTTAATTATTTTGATCCCTACGGCCACGAAGGTAAAGGACAGGAACGACCTACTATACAAATATGGGGATCGCATGGAAACATGGCAATGGCCGGATATGATTGGGCGCCACACGGTGTGGACATAGCAACACATGAGCAGGAGAAAACGCAGCGTTTGGTTACTGGTGCAACACCTTATGTATGGCAGGAGGGCGCCTCAGTAGTAGCCGAATCACTGATTACAGGAAAAGATCCGCTTATTACCGCTCTACATGCACTTCATGTACTGGAAGTAATAGAAGCTACACGGGAGTCCGCAGCGAGTGGAAAAAGAATAACCTTACAATCCAGCTTTAGCTGGCCTGTTTTATAAAAAATAGTACGCTCTCTTTTACTATAAACTATTGGTATGAAAAAAAAAGTAGTGATCGCTCTTATTGTGGCTTGTCTGTTTTTGTTAACGACCTGCGGTAGTAATTCCAATAATACGAATGATGCTTCTACTCAGGAAGCGCTTAGCGACTCTTCTCTGTTCAATATAGTACAGGAACAAACCTTTCAGTATTTCTGGGAAGGGGCAGAGCCTACAAGCGGCCTGGCAAGAGAGCGTTTTCATGTAGATAATGTTTATCCGCAAAATGATAAGAGTACAGTTACCAGTGGTGGTGCCGGTTTTGGTGTTATGGCAATACTGGTTGGGATAGAGCGTGGATTTATTACACGGGAACAGGGATTGGAAAGACTAACACAAGGAGTTACTTTTCTGGAAACAGCTGATCGCTTTCACGGAGCCTGGCCGCATTGGTGGTATGGCGAAACGGGCAAAACAAGACCGTTCAGCACACATGATGATGGAGGAGATCTTGTAGAAACTTCATTACTGTTACAAGGGTTGCTATGTGTACGGCAGTATTTTAAAGATGGCAACGAAAAAGAAAAACAATTAGCCGCACGCATTGATACACTTTGGAGAGAAGTAGAATTTGACTGGTATCGCAACGGTAATCAAAATGTATTGTATTGGCATTGGAGCCCCAATGTTGGCTGGAAAATGAATTTTGCTGTACGTGGTTATAACGAGTGCCTCATTATGTATGTTCTCGCTGCATCATCTCCTACACATGGTGTACCTGCCGAAGTATACCAGGAAGGATGGGCTCAAAATGGAAAAATAAAAAAACAAACCAGTTATAAAAATGATACACTACAGTTGATGTACCAAGGCAACCCTCCGTATGGTGGCCCGTTATTTTGGGCGCATTATTCTTACCTGGGCTTAGACCCTCGCGGTTTAAAAGATAAATATGCTGACTATGGTAAAGAAGTAACCAATCAGGCAAAAATAAATTATCAATGGTGTGTAGATAACCCCAAACAATACAAAGGGTATAGTGATAGTAGTTGGGGCCTAACCGCCAGTTATTCTGTAAAAGGATATGCAGCACATGCACCTAGTGAGAGAGAAGACCTAGGCGTTATTTCTCCTACTGCCGCACTGGCTTCGTTTCCTTATACACCAGATCAATCGATGGCCGCTATGAAATATTGGTACACTACTATGAAAGATTCGTTGTTTGGCCCTTATGGATTTTACGATGCCTTTAGCGTTAGCGACAGTTGGTACCCTAAAAGATATTTAGCTATTGATCAGGGACCGATAGTTGTTATGATGGAAAATTATCGCAGTGGTTTGTTATGGAATTTATTTATGAGTTGTCCGGAAATACAAACAGGATTAAAAAAATTAGGTATTGAAAGCCCACATTTTAAATGTGTATGAAAAAAATATTCTCTTCAGTTTTGCCGCTTTTTATTGCTGCTGTACTACATGCACAGGAACCCTTGTATCCATATGCATTTTTTGATAATAGCACAATGGCTGTCCCTTATTTTTTTTCTGAAGTAAAAGAAACGCAACCTTCAAGTTTTACTTCTATAGAAAAAAAATTACCCGTTGATGAAACCATTTATCATACA
The DNA here is from genome assembly GCA_964588445.1 of uncultured Citrobacter sp. Taxonomy (GTDB): domain Bacteria; phylum Bacteroidota; class Bacteroidia; order Chitinophagales; family Chitinophagaceae; genus CAZPPM01. The sequence continues at coordinate 1,418 of CAZPPM010000182.1, read as the reverse complement.
GCTCCCAATAGTTTGCACCTTTCGTATAAAAGTAGCGAGGATGGATTATGGATGGTTAATCTTTTTAAGCAAAATATAAGAGGAAAAGATTTTTTTATTGAGCCCAAGTTTTTATCGCTTTGGGTGTATAATAAAACAAAAACGAAGAAAACTACTTTACCTAAAATTGGTTTACTGAAAACCAATAGTGCTACCTCTCAATTTGTGGCGATTACTACCACAAAACTAAATCAATGGGAACAGGTAATCATTCCCATCAATACGTTTTCTACTGATTTAAAAGATGTAATTGGTATTTGCTTTACACAAGACTTGAGTAAAAATGGCGAAGCAGATATTTATGTGGATGATATTGAATTTATTTCAGACAATAGCGCTCCTGTAATTGCTACTATACCACAAATAAGCAGTATAAAAGGCTATGCGAAGCATGTAGATATAAGCTGGCAACCAATAACAGATAACAATGTGCGTTATGTACAAATACATCGCTCAACAGATGGTATTAATTTTAAAGCTGTAGGTGTGCAAAGCCCTTTTACGAGCAGGTTTGCTGATTTTACTGGCGAAACGGGCAAAAAATATTTTTATAAAATAAGTCTCCTAAATAAAATGTACCGGGCATCTGCCTTTAGTAATACCTTATCTATATCTACTAAACAAATGAATGATGATGAATTGCTAACCATGGTGCAGGAAGCAGCATTTCGTTATTATTGGGAGGGGGCAGAAAAGCAAAGTGGTCTTGCTAAGGAAAATATTCCAGGCAGGCATAATATGGTGGCAAGCGGAGCCGCTGGTTTTGGAATAATGGCTTTGATCGTTGGTGCCGAAAGAAATTTTATTACTAGAGAACAGTTAACAGATCGATTTCTACAAATAGTTGATTTTTTAGACAAGGCAGAAAAATTTCATGGTGCCTTTGCACATTTTATTGATGGGCCAACAGGAAAAGTAGAACCATTCTTTGGCAAAAAAGATAATGGAGCCGATTTAGTGGAAACATCTTTCTTAATACAAGGATTATTAGCCGCAAGAACTTATTTTGATAAAGACAATGTCAAAGAAAAAAAGATAAGAGAAACTATTACTAAAATTTGGGAAGGAGTAGAATGGGATTGGTATAGGCGTACTACCGACAATAAATTTTTGCTCTGGCATTGGTCGCCAGACCAAGAGTGGGTCATTAACCACAGCCTTATTGGTTGGAACGAAACGATGGTAACTTATTTATTAGCCATTGCTTCACCCTCTCATCCTATACCTGCACAAATGTATTATAGCGGCTGGGCCAATCAAGATGTGCAAGGCCAAAAGTACCGTAAAGATTGGGGTGGTAGCAATGATGGACATATGTACAGCAATGGCAACACTTACTACAATATTAAATTGGATGTGGGTGTAAATAACGGCGGCCC
>CAZPPM010000181.1:0-4341 GCA_964588445.1 uncultured Citrobacter sp. | reverse complement strand
TGGATTTGTTATTTCACAGGATGCTCAAAATGTTACCTGGGAAAAAGCAAAGCAATTTGATTTTGGAGTAGATGCAGAATTCTTGAATGGACGTATCACGTTTACGGCTGATTACTTTGTTCAAAACACAACAGATCTTTTGTATAACAGACCGATATTTTCAACGTCTGGCTATACATCGGTGGCTTCTAATATAGGGTCGCTTCGCAATAGCGGATTGGAATTTGCTGCAGAAGCAAAAATTTTGACAGGAGATTTTAAATGGTCATTGGGAGGTAATATTTCTTTTGTACAAAACCAGCTTCGCTCTTTGTATCAAGATATGGACATGTATATTGTTCCGGCTTCTGGTAGTAATTTATTGGGAGGACAAGTACATGCGCTGATGAATGGGAAGTCTATCGGAGCTTTCTATATGCATGAGCAGTTAGGCATTTATCAGCAAGATGCGGATGTGCCTGCTAAACTTTTTGCGAAAGGAGTAAGAGCGGGAGATGTTATTTACAGAGATGTAAATGGTGATGGAGATATTACAGACGATGACAGGCTTTATGTAGGCAAAGCAACACCGGATTTTTATGGTGGTATTACCAGCTCGTTAAGCTTTAAAGGATTTGAGTTAAATATTTTTGGCCAGTTTTCAAAAGGAAACCAGGTGTTTGCTTCTTGGCGTGGAGCCAATGGTACAGAGGGTACTGATCATTTAGGAAATGCGTTGGCAAATGTAAGGGCAGCCAATGGAACAACTGTTTCGCAGTTCTTTGGAATAAGTGAGCATGCTGCTACTACATATTGGCATGGACCGGGTACAAGCAACACAACACCCAGACCTATCCGGCAAGGTGCTTTCACCGGATACTCTTATGGATATAATAACCTTGCTTCTACACGGTTCTTGGAAGATGCTTCTTATTTTAAAATAAGAACACTTACATTGGCGTATAACCTGCCTGCTTCCATTACTGATAAGTGGCATATAGGTGGCGCAAGATTCTTTTGCTCAGTTGATAACCTCCTGACTTTTACAAAATACTCAGGCTATGATCCCGAGCAATCTTTCTCTTCTAATCCGGGGCATAGTAACTATGGTGTTGACTTTGGCTTACAGGCAGCATTACGTACTATATTATTTGGTGTAAATATTAAATTCTAATCCAAGAAAATAATTTATATGAAAGCGATTTATCAATTAATAACACCTTTCCTTGCTCTTTGCTTATTTGTAAGTGTAGGGTGTAAGAAGCAGCTTGATGAAATAAGACCCAAGAATGCTATTGCTCAAGATGCCTTAACGGATGCGGATATTTCTAAGCTTAGAATTGGAATGTATTCTCAGATGGAGAGTATGGTATATAGTTTCTATTTTGATTTTGATGTAAGAGGAGAAAATTTTAGAGCAGGTCCTGCATTCGGTCTGATTGATCCTGTGAATATGAACCCTTCAGACCCGGGCGTTTTATCCTTATGGCGTTCGGCATATACAACATTGAATCGTATCAATTTTATTATTGAGTCGATTAATGGAGCCGCCACTCCTGCGGCTTATAGTACTGTAAAAGGAGAGGCATTATACTTCCGGGCATTAATCTATTTTAATTTGGTTACAAGATGGGGCGGTGTGCCTATTCTTACAGAGCGTACATATGCAGCGGTACAGCGATCTACCGAGGAGCAAACCTGGGGGCAGATTATTACGGATTTAACAGAAGCAGAAAATCTCACCGGAAATTTTAGTAACAAATTTTATGTTTCCAAAATGGCCGTAGCGGCTTTGCTGGCAAAAGTATATTTAGCTACCAATGATAAGCCGAAAGCTATTGAGAATGCGGACAAAGTACTTACTTCAGCGGCAGGGTTTACATTAGCGGCCGATGCTATAGGCTATTCGTCTATGTTTGTATCAGGTAATACGAGCAAAGAAACCGTATTTGCTTTTTCTAACAATGTGGCTTCAAGCATCCGACCTTTTTATCAATGGGTGAATGATGTGGATCCTACTTGGAACTATTCGCCTACCTTGGAGCTTTTTTCTGATCTCTATGCCGATAATAGTTTGGCAACGGGAGATAAAAGAAAGGCGGCTGTTTTTTCTTCGGATAATACACGCGTTATTAAATTTCCAAATGGCGTAGCTGGTCAGCAGTTGGTGGTTACCGCTGAGCCTAATTTTACCCCGGTGATTGTGGCAAGAATAGCAGAAATGCATTTGATAAAAGCAGAAGCGCAAGGAACGGGAGGTGATGCAGCCACTACACTCAATGCGTACTTTACAGCACGGTATGAAACGCCACCTGCAACAGCTACTATTGCTGCCTTGTCGGCAACAGATTTTCAAAATATGATCCTGGACGAAAACAGAAGAGAGTTTTATGCAGAGGGACATAGGTGGTATGATGTAAAACGTACGGGAAGGACAGATTTACTAACTACACTGGGAGGAAGAAATTATTTGATGTATTATCCTATTCCTCAAACAGAAAGAGATTTGGCAGGATATACACAAAACCCGGATTATTAAATTAATTGTATGAAGAAAAGAACTATTTTTTTATCAATACTATTGTTACTGCTATTGCAGGTGAATCAAGGTTGTAAGGAAGGTAATACTTCGGGCAAAAGTGTAGATGAAAAAGAAGTAAATCATCTGGCATGGGTACAAGAGCAGCTTAAACATCCGGAAAACGAAATCGTGCTCATCTCGGCACACAGAGGTGATTGGCGACATGCACCAGAGAATTCTATTCAATGTTTGAAGCAGAGTATTGATAAGCGCTATGATATTGTAGAGTGCGATATAAAAATTTCCAAGGATGGTCAGCTTATCATTATGCATGATAAAACCATCGACAGGACTACTAACGGAAAAGGTCGTCCGGAGGATTTCACATGGGCAGAACTCAAAGAGCTAAGGCTTAAAGATGCATTGGGATATATTACAAAACATAGGATACCCACCTTTGAAGAATACCTGCAAGTGGCAAAAGGGAAAGTGATGCTTTGCTTGGACAAGGCCTTTGATTATTTTGATAAGGCGATAGAGCTTGTCAGACAATATGAAATGGAAGATCAGGTGATCTACAATACACCAAGCATAACGCTGGATAGTTTGAAAAGTCTTAAGCCAACCTTGAAGGATGAGTTGCTGATAAATTTGCTGGGCTTTCCGCACGATATAAAAAAGGCGGATGAGTTGTTAGCTTCCTATAGTAATAGAAGAAATGCAATTTTTCATCCTACTTTTAATACAGATACAATTGCTTTGATAAAGTGGTTGCCCTCTGTAAAGAAAAGTAAAATACATTTATGGTTGAATGGTCTGTGGCCGGAACACAATGCCGGACATGATGATAATACGGCGGTAGAGGAGAATAAACCGGATGAAACCTGGGGCTGGCTCATTGAGCAAGGAGCAACGATTATACAAACAGACAGGCCGGTAGAGCTGTTGGAGTATTTGCGTAAAAAAGGGTTACATATTTAAAACTATTGATACAAAAGATAATGAAGCGAAGGTGTTGAAAAGATGATTCTTATATGAAAGCCATTTGTATAGCTCTGTTAGTAGCTTTAGTTGCTTCTTGTCAGGCAAAACTTTACCCGGAAGCAATATCGGCTTCCGGGTATTTAGAAAATACTAAGATTGAATTAGAAAAAGTCTGGCCCAAAAACAGAACCATCAATCTGGTTTTTCATGGACACTCGGTGCCTTCGGGCTATTTCAAAACACCTGTTGTGAATACAGTAGAATCTTACCCTTTTCTTTTGTTAAAAGAACTCAAGGAAGTATATCCTCATGCAGTCATCAATGTGATTACAACGGCTATTGGCGGAGAGCATTCTGCGGAGGGTGCTAAGCGGTTTGAATCAGAGGTGCTGACACATCGTCCGGATGTGATTTTTATTGATTATGCATTAAATGACCGTAGAATAGGCCTTGATAAAGCGAGAGCTGCCTGGACCAACATGATAAGGCAAGCGGCTAAAAAGAAATGTAAGGTTATTCTTCTTACTCCTTCGCCGGATCAAGGGGTAGACCTATTGGATGCAACAAGCGATTTGGAAAAGCACGCCAATCAGATAAAAGAGTTGGCTAAGCAATATGGCGTAGGTATAGTAGATGCATATGCGAAATTTAGGGAGCGAGTTCTTGCAGGCGACAGTCTATCTGCTTTTATGTCTCAGCGTAATCATCCCAATGCAAAAGGGCATCTACTAATAGCGCAAGAGCTGATGACATATTTTAAGTAAGGACAACTTTCCAAAAATTTAAACGCTATTTAATAATCGGCATATTTATCGAAACCATTTCCCCGTTTTAAAAACCAATCCTATTCCGTAATT
>CAZPPM010000180.1:0-4401 GCA_964588445.1 uncultured Citrobacter sp. | reverse complement strand
AGAAAACTATCCTTTTTACTTGATAAAATGTGGGAAAGGAAAATTATAATGACAGAGACGAAGAATAACGAACCGCTTACATGAGGTTGGCTACGATGCTTGCAGACGAATAAAGCCGAACAGCAGAATAAGCAATGAACTTTTGTAACTTCATTCAGTATTTGTTCCGAGCAGATAAGTTTCAGATTCCGCCACAAACACAAATGCGTGAACGTTACCTGCCATTGTGTTGAATAACACACACCCTGAAAAATGACACAACAGCGCGACAAAACAAAAAGCATTTGGTTACTAACGCCAATTTTTGGAACAATAGTTTTTGTTGTGCTTTATGTTGTTGCGACACTTTTATATCCAGGGGGATCGCAGGTTGACAAAAATTCAATGGGGTTTAGTTGGATAAATAACTATTGGTGTAATTTATTAAATGACAATGCAATTAATGGACAACATAACCCTGCAAAACCAATTGCGATGATAGGGATGTTTGTACTTTGTTTGACACTTTCATTTTTTTGGTTTCTATTTCCGAGACACATTACTCTTGACAGAAAACTGAGGCTTGCAATTCAAGCTTCAGGCATAATTGCTATGACAATTGCTTTTCTTTTGTTTACCAATAGTAACCATGACGTAGTAACAAATCTCGCAGCATTTTTTGGAGCTATTGCAACAGTTGGAACTTTCGTCGGATTATACAAAACAAAATGGTTCGGACTATTTGCGTTTGGGCTTTTGAATATTTTACTTGTAGGGCTTAACAATTATGTTTACTATACAAAGGGACTTATAATTTATTTGCCGGTAATCCAGAAAATCAGCTTCGCGACTTTTTTAATCTGGATTTGCTGTATTGACATAAAACTTTATAAACGAGAAGAAAACCTACACACAACACGAATTGTGGAAGAACTAAAAACATAATTTTTTTTAACGAGTGCCCCCATACTGCCTTACTTCTTTAGAACCTATTCCCAATGGTTACCAGCCTCCGCAGGAGCTGCCTTTTTTTTGAGCTATATGGTGTAGCTGAGTAGAGGAATGGCTGCATAGCGAACTATAGCTGATAGTAAACAAGTCAGCAAAAACAGCAGCGAGTCCAACCGCCTTGCCGTGAAATAGTGCCATTGGTAGGATGCGCTTTGTAATGAAGCCTACCTACTGTTCTATCGTTTCTTGATTTTCTCTATGACCTTTTTGCGGAAAAAGCCACCCAAAAGCCGCCCGAAATCAACTACAGCCTGATTTCGGGAAGGAAGCCTTGATGCGGCTACAGTACTAGGGTAGCGGGTGTAGTAGTAACACTACGCAACGCTGGAAAGCAGCCAGCGCTTATTGTTTTTGTAGCGGTTACAAGGCTTTTAGTACCACCGTTTTTTAACGGTCGTAAAAAATATCCCTTGCTTATATAAAAAATATTTTTCATCTTTAAGTTACGTACCTGCCCGGCCCACCCATAGCCAGCAGGTTTTTTTATAACCAGTAAACCTCTACCGCCATGTTACCTGTAACTATAAAAGATGAGTAGCCGTGTGTAAGCGAGTAGAAGCGTTGATAGACGACTATACACAGATGGACTATCTAAAAAGGCCTAGATAAGTAGTAACAAATGCGCACATAAGTAAATCTAAGCCTGATGGGTAAGTATCGAACGCTATACCGGAAGGAAAGACCACAACATACAAGAGAACCGCCCAACTCCTGTTCACGATATTGCTTGAGAGTTATTCATAAGCAATAGCAGTTTTTTTGTAAAGAAGGGAGACCTGCCCCATTTCAAAAACGGGGCGACACTGAAAATCCAAACGAGTAAGACAATAAATATAAAAAGAATGAAAACAATTGGAATAATAATACTAATTTTTATCGGGGGAGTAACCACCCATGCACAAAATTTAAAACCATTTAAAGACCACACTAATTTAGGTTTATATGGCTATAAGGATACGAAAGGGACTATAATTGTACCTGGCAAATACTATCAGGCCAATGAATTTTCTGAGGGCTTAGCAGCAGTGTCCAATGCTTATTACGATGAATTGTTTAATGAATATTATAGTTGGGGCTTTATAGATCAAACGGGGAAAGAAGTCATTCCTGTAAAATATAAATTTGTTAGTGATTTTTCTGAAGGGTTGGCTGTCGCTTCGCTCTATGGGAAATTCGGATTTATTGACAAAAGGGGGATAATGATAATTCCGGAAAAGTATGATGGAGCCATTAGCTTTAGTGATGGAGTAGCCTTAGTTGCTGCTAACGATAAATATGGTTTTATCAATAAAAAAGGAGAGGAAATTGTCCCATTGAAATATGACGGCGTAGGTGAATTTTCGGAGGGGCTAGTTGCCGTTAAAATAATTGACAAAACGGCTACGCCGTATAGTATAAAATGGGGATACATAAATAAAGCCGGAGAAATGGTTGTGCCCTTACAGGAATACGATTATGTACTCAGTTTTAAAAAAGGAAAAGCAGAAGTGAAATTAAAGGGCAGAGTATTTTACATCGACAAAACAGGCAAAGAAGTAAAATAATAAAACCTGCTTATAACAAACTATTGCCAGGAGCGGGGCTAAGCGGCTTCGATTGAGCGAAACCCTACAACTAGGAAAATGGAAATAGTACGCGAACTATAGCACTACGGCAGGGAGAGGAATCTATTCTCAGCGTTTATTGTACCCACCCAATTTTTTATACACCCTCAAGGTGATTCCATAGGTTAGCACATCCCGGGTAGTCTTATCCGGGATTATTTTAGGAATAAGTCCTCACCGTTTTTTAAGAGTATTTGGAAATACACCTTGCATATATAAAAAATAAATTACATCTTTAGCTAACGCACCTGCCCGGCCCACCCATGCCAGCAGGTTTTATTTTTTAAACGATTACATTTTATCCACCATGTTACCTATAACTATACAGGATGATTAACCGTATGCAAACATTTAATCTCACCACCATCGAGAATAAGCGTTTATAAACGGCTATATACGGATTTGACTGTTTAAACCAGATAGACAAATAGTATATAAATATGCGTAGGTAAATGTTTTCAGTAGTGACATTGCCGGGAAGAAAAAAACAATACTCTTTAAACTTAGATGATCAACTATCCAAATATGAAAACAAGCATCATCACAATATGTTTTCTACTGTTCGAAGCAATGCGCAATCGCCTGCTTACTCCTCCCGCAGGGCTTTTGATCCCGAGGGAAGAGGCATCTTTCGACAAGCCCTGCCAATGGACGGTGGCAGCGCAAGGTTTGGTGCGTAACGAAAAAACAGCATGAAGCGGCTCTACCAAGCAGATATAGTAACGATGCTCGTCATCACGCTGTTGGGGATTATCCAAGGGCAGGTTACCGTATTTTATATAGTTTATCTGTTTTGGTTTCAGGAGTTCTTACGTACTTCGGTAGACTTCTTCTGTTTGTTCAGAAAAAAGAAGGGCATGGCCGAAAAGTTCAGTTTCATCAAAGTATCGTTCGGCAGTTTCTTTATTTTATACATTTATGTGGTTTTTATCGTCCTGCTTTTCGGCTTTATGTTGAATTGGGGCAACGATGAATTGTTTCGGCAAAATATCCTCGTGCTGATGTTTCGAAACGGGTATTTCAATGTAAATATGATAGTGTTTTTGATAGCATACATTTATTTCCGCAACCGAGCCGACAACACCAACTTACAAATGCCACTATTCAGCCGAAGGCACATTATTTTACACATTTCCATTATTCTAGGAGCTGTCGTACAACTGGCAATCGCTCCTAAGCTCAACCTCGAAAACCAATGGGTTTCCGCATTGACAATTTTACCGTTTTTGCTTTTGAAGATATGGATTGACAGACCCGAAAAACAATAAAAATGGTGAGCCAAAACAAAAGAGGCATTTCCTTATAGTTAGTCAGTCTGCCGGCCTTGGCATTGTCGGTTTAGCGCAATGTCTCTTACGGGAGACATTGCTGGTAAGAAAAATGCCGCACACATGAACTCCGCAAAAAGCCTAAACAAGAAAGCGATTTTTAGGGATGAGTTACCACCGTTTTTTAACGGTTGTGAAAATGGTGTCCAGTACATGTATAATTATGTAACTAAGAAAAATCAACGGATAAGCTACGAAGGACTTCTGCAATACAGATTGCGAACGATGCTTTTGTGATGTTTGTATTACCCTAATTGCAATACAAATTGCGAATTGCAGCTACATGATTTTCAACAGATAGGGCTTGGGGAAATGAAGAATAGTGTCGTATATTTATGTGTTGGTGGCAAGCATAAACGACAACCCAAAACGACAGAAAGTATGAAAAGATATTTTTGGACACTTCTATTCTTGACGACAATAGTGCAATCGGCATATCCTTGTTCGTCATTCGTTCTAAAAAATGGAAAGACAATCCT
>CAZPPM010000179.1:0-4437 GCA_964588445.1 uncultured Citrobacter sp. | reverse complement strand
TTCTACTTATAATTTTTAAATGCTATCAATTGAAAATCAAATCAATATTAGCAAAGCCCTTTGCCTCCTACATAGCTAAGAGTATAAAAAAAGGGGCTCATACCGCACTGGAAGATCAGGATAAGATACTGAAAGCGTTATTAAAAACAGGTCGAAAAACGCTTTTTGGAAAAGATGTAGATCTGGAAAAAGTAAATAACTACGATGAATTTAGGCAGGCGATACCCATAAGTGACTACGAAAAACTTAAGCCATATATAGAACAAATAAAGGAAGGAAAGCACAACGTTTTGTGGAAAGGGCAGCCCCTTTATTTTGCCAAAACCTCTGGAACCACAAGTGGTACTAAGTATATACCTATTACTAAAGATTCTGTCAGTAACCACATCAATACCGCTCGTAATGCACTGCTTTGCTATATGGCCGAGACGGGCAACACAAGATTTACCGATGGGAAAATGATTTTTCTGTCGGGCTCTCCCGTGCTGGAAAGAATAGGTGGTATCCCTACTGGAAGGTTAAGTGGTATTGTGAACCATCATGTACCCAAATATTTACGTACCAATCAGCTTCCTTCTTATGAAACAAATTGTATTGATGATTGGGAAACCAAGCTTCAAAAAATAGTAGACGAAACGATTAGTAAAGACATGACACTCATCAGCGGTATACCACCGTGGATGCAGATGTATTTTGATGAAATCATTAAACGTACAGGAAAGAAAATCGGCGATGTGTTTCCCAACTTTAGTGTGATGGTGCAAGGAGGTGTAAACTTTGATCCTTATAAAGCAAAGTTGCTGGATAGCATCGGGCGAAAAATAGATACCATAGAACTTTTTCCTGCCAGTGAAGGTTTTTTTGCTTTCCAGGATACGCAGGAAGCAGAAGGGCTACTATTAAATACGGATAGTGGTATTTTCTTTGAATTTATTCCTGCTGCCGAAATAGGAAAACCGGATGCAAAGCGTATTGCACTTCAGGATGTACAAGTGGGCGAAAACTATTCGCTTATTATTAATAGTAATGCAGGGCTTTGGGGGTATGATATTGGGGACATGGTAAAGTTTGTATCTGTGGCTCCTTATCGTTTGGTCGTTACTGGTAGAACAAAACATTTTATATCTGCATTCGGCGAGCATGTCATAGGAGAGGAGGTTGAATATAGTTTATTAAAAGCAGCGGAAGAAAGTAATGTACAAATAACCGAATTTACTGTAGCGCCTTATGTGAGTGAAGGAGAGGGGAAATCGTATCATGAGTGGTTTATTGAATTTGAAAATAAACCGGAGAGTATGGATGCTTTTGCAGAAAGAATAGATAATAATCTGCGTCAAAAAAATGTATATTACGATGATCTTATCAGCGGAAATATTCTAAAACGGTTAAAACTTTCTGCTGTTAAGAAAAATGGTTTTATTGATTACATGAAATCCATAGGAAAGCTGGGTGGGCAAAATAAAGTTCCCAGACTGAGCAACGATAGAAAAATTGCTGACGGGATTTCTAAATGGGTAGAGAATTAGTAGCATCATGCAGGAAAAAACTACACAAAGAAGGATTGCCATCTTCGGCTCAACAGGTTCTGTTGGAAAGCAGGCATTGGAAGTTATAAAGTCTAATCCGGATAAATTTAGTGTTGAAATACTTACGGCGCATAATAACGACGAGTTATTAATCAGTCAGGCATTAGCGTTTAATCCTAATATAGTAGTGGTAGGTAACGAAGAGAAGTACCAGAAAGTAAAAAAGGCATTAGCTACTACGGATGTGAAAGTATTTGCAGGAGAAAAGGCACTGGAAGAGGTAGCCGCTATGGATTGCTATGACTTAATGCTGGCTGCCATCGTGGGGTATGCCGGGTTGAAGCCTACGTTAAAAGCCATTGAAAATAAAAAAGCGATTGCATTAGCCAATAAGGAAACACTGGTAGTAGCTGGCGATATCGTGATGCAAAAAGCATTGGAGAATAGAGTGCCGGTAATACCTGTTGATTCTGAGCATTCGGCCATTTTTCAATGTCTTATAGGCGAAGGAAGAAACAAAATTGAGAAAATAATTTTAACAGCTTCCGGAGGACCCTTTCTGGGCAAAAAACCTAATTACCTGGTTAATGTAAAGAAGGAGCATGCGCTGCAACATCCTAACTGGACAATGGGGGCAAAGATATCTATTGACTCTGCTACATTGATGAACAAGGGCCTGGAGATGATCGAAGCCAAGTGGTTGTTTAACCTGAAACCAGATCAGATACAAGTGGTTATACACCCGCAAAGTATTATTCATAGTATGGTGCAGTTTGAAGACGGCAGCATCAAAGCGCAGATGGGCTTACCAGATATGAAACTGCCGATACAATATGCATTGGCTTTTCCGCATCGCATCGCCAATAGTTTTCCTCGGTTGGACTTTAGAAAGATGAATAGTCTCAGTTTTGAAGAACCTGATTTGCGTACATTCCGTAATCTGGCACTCTCTATGGAGGCGTTGGAAAAAGGGGGTAACCTTCCTGCTGTGATGAACGCAGCCAACGAGGTAGCGGTATATGCGTTTTTACGCAACCGGGTTAACTTTCTGGATATGACGGATGTAATAGAGAAAACAATGCTGAAAGTTCCCTTTGTTGCACAGCCTACATTGGAAGAATATTTTGAAAGTGATGGAGAAGCAAGAAATTTTGCAGCCGATCTTATGGGGCTATAACAGCCTTTGCCAACTATCTTAATAAAAACAAATAATTGATAAAAGGGCAAAAAAGAGTCTTCAAATTAACAGATATTTGCCGTTCGTTTTAAAAAGTATATTACTGTGATTTATTTATTAGCAATTGACTGGTCGGGTGTATGGGTGCAGGTAGGCCAACTTTTATTGGCGTTATCTATTTTGATTATACTACATGAATTTGGCCATTATATAACCGCGAGATGGTTTGGCTGTCGGGTGGAGAAGTTCTTTCTTTTCTTCGATCCTTGGTTTGCGCTGGTGAAAAAGAAAATTGGAGACACGATGTATGGCATAGGCTGGTTACCGCTGGGAGGGTATGTAAAAATAAGTGGGATGATAGACGAGAGCATGGACAAAGAGGCCATGAAGCAACCGCCCAAAAGCTATGAGTTTAGAAGTAAGCCAGCTTGGCAACGATTGATCATTATGCTGGGTGGTGTTATCATGAATGTGTTGGTAGCTTTTGTCGTGTATGCATTTGTATTAATGATATGGGGCGAGAGAAAAACTCCCATGAGTTCTATTAAACATGGTGTTTGGTTACAAGATAGTTTGATGCATGAAATCGGGTTAAAAAATGGAGATAGGATACTTGCGGTAAATGATAAGCCGGCTGATTATTTTGAAAACTTAGGCGCCCAAGTCATTCTTGGCGAAAAAATATTGATAGAAAGAGACGGAAAGCAACAAGAGTTGGTATTACCGGTAAACCTGATAGAAAAACTTATTGAAAGCAGGAGGAAAAAAGGACTATTGTTTGAAAGGCGTGTACCGGCCATTGTAGGTAGTTATGAAGGAAAAGGAATGGATACCTTGTATGGTAAAATAGCCGGGTTGCAGGAGATGGATAGGATAGTAGCGATTGATTCTACGCCCATTACTTTTTATGATGAGATGGCTGCCTTATTAGCGAAGCATAAAAACGGTGAGATTGCTTTATCTGTGGAGCGAAATGGTCAACTTGTTGAACTTACATCCAAAGTGAATGCTGATGGTAAAATAGGGATTCCTCTGCTGGAAGATCAGCAGTACCAGGACATGGGCATATTTACGACAGAGGTAAGAAAGTATGGATTCTTTGCTGCATTTCCTGCAGGAGTGAGAAAGACAGGAGAGAAGTTAAAATTCTATATAGATCAGTTCCGGTTAATATTGAACCCGGAGACAGGTGCTTATAAGGGTGTAGGTGGTTTTAAAGCGATAGGTTCCGTATTTCCTACCTATTGGAGTTGGGAAGCCTTTTGGAATATCACTGCCTTTTTATCCATTATACTAGCATTTATGAATTTGTTGCCTATACCCGCTTTGGATGGCGGGCATGTAATGTTCACGCTCTATGAAATGATTAGTGGTAGAAAGCCCAATGAGAAGTTTATGGAGTATGCGCAAATGGCAGGGATGATTTTGTTGCTGGGCTTAATGTTATATGCCAACGGGAATGATTGGTTTGGCTGGGGGCGATAGAGGATTTGATAATGAGATAATAGGCTATTGTGCTAATGAAGATAAAGAGGATTGTTGTGTTGTTTAATTATCGTATCAACATAGTAACCCATTAGCATAGTAAAATAACTGGGGTCGTATTGGTTTTGACAGCGTAGATCTTTGAAAGTGTAAGCATGTCGTGCGTTGTATAATTAGCACGTAAATCTGAATATTCGAACTATAAATGGCAATACTCAGTATGCCATGGCTGCCTAATCAGTGATTAAG
>CAZPPM010000178.1:0-4497 GCA_964588445.1 uncultured Citrobacter sp. | reverse complement strand
TAATTACCTATCAGCGTACATTGGTTCCTTCGGCAGGAACTTGAAAAAGAGCAGACACTTGTTCATAGCTCATCGCCTTCAATTGCTCTAAAGTGTACCCATTATACAAAGGTGTCACCCCTCTACCAGCAACGCCACCCGGAATCAGAATATAGCGAAATGAAACTCCTCCCAATTCTGACACATCCCAAGGATCATCACTTTTATATAGAAACCGAATATTGCCAGAAGTGGCTGCAAAATCAAACTGATCTGTGAAACCGAAACCCGCCCCTATGCTATACGGTAACTGAAAGACCGTATTACTCGTATTGGACTCCAATAAAGGATCCCCCTTCATATAGCAAAGTATTGCTCCGTTATCAAGTATAGCCTGACTAAGGCCTGTAATTGCTCTGTTGAAATAAGCAAACTCTCCATAATAGGGGCTCGTAGTTTCGGTAGACTCAACCCAGCCATTTCCTGTAGCAAACCATGCAGAATAGATTACATTAGCCGTACCAGGAGGGCCTTGCTCCCCATCAACACCATCCTTACCGTCTACGCCATCTTTTGCGCATCCTGTAAGAAAAGAAAATATAATAACCGCAAAGTAAAGTGTATATTTTTTCATGTAATTAGTTTTGGAGTTAGAGATATTATTAACCTGTTGTCTAAAGATAACTTATTTGTGTACTCGGTTTTCTATTTACTTGTGTGACTTTAAAATTACAATGTAATCGCTTCTCTTATCAATCGCCCTTCTGTAGTAAAGAAAAGATATTTTTTCTCTATATCACTTTTACGAGCTCTTAACCGATACTGCGTAACTCCGCCTGGCAAATACAAGACCTTTGTTTCATCCACTTCTCTATCTGCATATTTGCTTTTACTAAAACCATCTTTTATTTCCTGAGAGAGCTTCTCATAGTCCCACTCCTTTTGCGTTTCCTTCCAAATGCCTTTATTACTATAAGAGGCTAATAGTTGCTCTCCATCCATTTCAAAAGTAACGTCTACCCGTATCAGATGGTCTTTAAACTCTACATTCTCCGCACTTTTGTATTGGTTATGAAAATTATCTTCAACTATCTTGGGAATCTTCCTTATCTGGGCGCTTGCAGAAAGCGTAAACAGAACGACGACAATAAATACTAATAAATTCTTCATGATTGAGTTGCTAATTTTAAAGTCCATGCCAGAGCCTTTTGCAAAAATTATGCATTCTCCTTACAAGAAATCGATATTGGAGTTTTTTAAATAAATCTTATCATTTATCGTTGCCGGCTACTACAATTACAATCTCTCCCTTCACCACTTTATCACTGAAGTAGGCATGTACTGCCGCTAATGTTCCTCGCTGGTTTTCTTCATATAACTTGGTTAGCTCTCTGCTAACACTACAAATTCGTTCGCCACCAAAATACTCCATAAAGTCTTCGAGCGTTTTTACCAGACGCTGGGGAGATTCATAAAACACCATCGTTCTTTCTTCTTCTGCCAGTTGCTTCAATATTGTTTGTCGTCCTTTCTTTACAGGCAAAAAACCTTCAAACACAAACCGGTTAGATGGTATTCCGCTATTCACCAATGCAGGTACAAATGCCGTTGCACCGGGTAAGCATTCTACTCTAATATTCAGTTTAATGCACTCTCTTACCAAAAGAAAAGCCGGATCGGATATACCGGGTGTACCAGCATCCGTAATAACAGCCATTTTTTTACCTCCTTGCAATTGTTGTGTAAGATGCTGGAGAATTTTATGTTCGTTATGTTGGTGATAGGGTGTCAATGGCTTTTGAATACCATAATGTGTAAGCAGGTGTGACGAATTACGGGTATCTTCTGCAAGTATAAGATCTACATCTTTCAATACATCCAATGCACGCAATGTAATATCACCAAGATTACCGATAGGAGTGGGAACCAAATAAAGCATGTCAAAACCGGGTAATTTTGTAGGGATATGCTTTCGCCAACCCCTATTCAGTCAGCTAGCTGACTGATATTTCAAAATACTCCATAACAGGATTGCTCAACAATTTCTTACTGGCTTCTTCTGCTATAGCTTGCGCTTTTTCGGGAGAGTCGGCATTTACTTGTAAAACGATGTGCTTGCCTACACGTACATCCTCCACTTCGTTCAACCCAAGATTGCCTAAGCCGCCTAATACGGCTTTTCCTTGAGGATCCAATAGCTCTTTATGAGGCATTACTTTTATCTGAACTGTATAGTTCATGCGAGTTTATTTTTGAAAAGCAAAGATACCAAAACATACGCCATGAAAGTGATAGGAACAGCCAACCACTGTAAAAAAATAAACGATAAGATACCAATGGCAATAATCAAATAGTTAGGCAGGTTATCCTTGAACCCGAAATTTTTAAATTTAAACGCTATCAGTGGCAAGCGAGAAACCATTAGCCAGGATACAATGCCTACAAAAGCAAATAGTATCCATTTGTTCAACAAAATATCTCTTACCCAGTCTTCATGAACAGTCCAATAGATCAACGGCAACGATCCCACCAACAAGCCCACCGCAGGAACCGGTACACCTTTAAATCCTGTTTGCTGTGTTTCATCCAGATTATACCTGGCCAATCGCCATGCAGCAGCAGCCGGAATAATAAATGCCGGAACTAACCATAACATAGAGCTATCAATACCATTTTCTTCCTGTGCTATACTCAAGCGGAGAAACTGGTATATAATCATCCCCGGCGCTACACCAAAACTTACTACATCTGCTAGTGAATCCAGTTGTTTACCCATAGCAGAACTTGCCTTGAATAAGCGAGCAACAAAACCATCTAAAAAATCAACTATTGCTGCTAGTCCTATAAAGAGAGAAGCTATTCCAATTTTTTCTGGAATATCTAATAACTGGGCACCGCCCGCCTGTACATAAATGACAATGCCATTTTGTAACGTAAATACAATGGCAATGCAGCCAAATATTAAATTCAGTAAAGTGAAAAGATTGGGGACTTGCTTCATATAAATATTGATTCGTCAATACAGGCTTGTTACCTGCCGGGCAAAGTTATGGTTAATACGTATTGACCCAAGACCTACCGCTTACCGCTCTTTATTTCTTTTTCATCTTACCGCTCTTTATTTCTTTTTCATCAAGGACTCTATCTCATCAACAGTTATCGGTATATTTTTCATTAAATCTTTATTACCTGTTTTGGTAATCCACACATTGTTTTCTATACGTACACCCATTTTTTCTTCCTCTATATAAATACCGGGTTCAATGGTAAATAGCATCCCTGCCTTTATAGGCTCAGTACGCGTACCCACATCATGCACATCCAAACCTAAATGATGTGATATACCATGGTAAAGATATTTGCGATAAGCCCTGTTTTCCTGATCCTCATTTTTTACATCTGCCTTCGTAAGCAGGCCAATTTTTACAAACTGTTTTGTCGCTTCCTCTCCTACCTTATCGGTATAAGCCAAGATGGAAATACCCGGTTTTAATATACTCTTGGCATAGTCATGTAAATGAAGACAGGCATCATACACTTGTTTTTGCCGCTTAGAGAATTTTCCATTCACAGGTAGCGTACGGGTAAGGTCAGCGCAATAACCGCCATATTCTGCGCCAAAATCAAGCAGGATTAAATCTCCATTTTTACATTCTTGGTTATTGAATACATAATGCAGGATGCGGGCATTGTCACCACTGGCTATGATACTGCTATACGCCGGGCCGGAAGAACGTTGGCTAAGAAAAGAGTGATAAATCTCTGCTTCTATTTCATATTCCATTACCCCGGGCTTAATGAACTGTAGTAAGCGACGAAATGTCTTTTCTGTAATATCAATAGCCTGCTGCACCACTTCTACCTCTAGTGCAGATTTAATCGCTCTGACTTCTTTCATAATTTTTGCCGCTCGCCTGTATTGATGAAGAGGATACCTGCTTTTCATCTCGTCAATAAAGCGATAATCTCTCGTTCTTATCAAGCTTGCCTTGCGATCATTTTCATTACTATCAAGATAAATACTATCTGCCAAATGTATCCAGGGTTGTAATAAACCCTCCAGCGAATCAAGCCACACGATAGTGGTAATGCCGCTTACAGCCTGAGCTTCTTTTACCCGTAATCGCTTTCCATCCCATTTTTCTTTCAACTCGTTTGGTCGTACTAATACTAAAACCTCTCTATACTTAGGATCGGGATTGTCAGGAAATAAAATAACAAGACTATCCTCCTGTGTTACTCCAGTAAGCCAATATAAATCAGTGTTTTGTTTAAACTTATAGAGTGCATCCCCGTTACTTGGCACCTCATCATTACCTACAAAAATGGCGATGGCATTTTTTTCCATCTTCTCTGCAAAGCGGCGTCTGTTCTGTACAAATATGTCGGGATTGAGTGCTAAATTTTTCATTTTCAATTTTATAGGTTAAAGATAAGAAGAAGCAAAATTCGATTTTAAAAAATCATATTCATTTCTTGCTAAATAGACACACTTAACTATTGAAAATATTTAAAAAT
>CAZPPM010000177.1:0-4581 GCA_964588445.1 uncultured Citrobacter sp. | reverse complement strand
TGGATCAAAACAGAGGGTATAACAGAAACTTTAATAGCTACAACTTTACGGAGACATATCATAATACCTTACGTAGATTCTGGATGGTTACAGCAGTCTGGAATATTTCAAAAAATGGCAAACCTTCCTCCTTCTAAATTTTAAATTCATAGAGTATGAAAAAAATAATTATAGCCTGTTTATTATTCACCGCTTTGAATAGTGAAGCGCAGCAATTTATCAATAGCGGCACTATAGAGTATGAGGTAATAAAAAACAATCACAAAATGATTGGTGATGACAACTTGTTTGCAGAAGCTTTTAAAAAGCAGATTCCCCGGCTTTCTACGAGCTACTACACCTACTCGTTTAAAGACAATAAAGCCGTGTATAAATTTGACAGAAACGATCAGAAAACAGCCATACCCTGGAATCGTGAATTGGAAGATGAAGTATGGTATAGTGATTATAATACTAATTCTTTCAGCAATTACAGATTTGTGCTATCCGATCATTATCTTATGAATGGTAATTTGATAAACATTGAATGGAAACTAAGCCCGAATGAAACAAGAGTTATAGCAGGATTTAATTGTAGAAAAGCAACTGCTGTTATTTTTGACAGCGTATACATTTTTGCTTTCTACACGGATGAGATTACTGCTACAGGAGGCCCTATGGGCATTCACGGCTTACCGGGCACTATACTAGGACTTACGATTCCCAGAACCTATACCAGTTGGGTAGCAACCAAAGTAGAAATGACAGGAGTAGATAACAAAAAACTACAAGCACCTACAAAAGGTAAAAAAAGAGAAGCCGGTGAGCTGATAAAACAAATACAAGCTATGTCCAGCGACTGGGGCGAGTACGCTCAACAATTGATATGGCAGCTTAAGCTATAACTTCTTTACTTAGAAACTTCTACTACATAACTATCCTTTGGCTGAAGTTCCCAATCACCAAAGGATATTTTTTTGCCTGTAATAATATCTATACCTGTTGTTGCTCCTTTCAGTTGTTCCTGGTAAGTCGTCCAATTGGGGCGTATGGCTTTTTCTCCTGTATGCGTAATCACCATCACCGTTTGCTTAGCATCGTACCGGAAGTAAACATACAATCCATCTTTGGGTACAAACTGTACCATTTTACCCGTGGTAATGGCTGTGGAATTTTTTCTAAAATTAGCCAGTTTACTAACGTGGTTAAAAAAATCATTTTCTCTATCCGTTCTTCCTGCAGCAGTAAATTTATTACTGCTATCTCCTTTCCATCCTCCCGGAAAATCTTCTCTTACCATAGCATCTGTCGTTGCTTTTGTATTTTTCATTAATACCTCTGTACCATAATACAGCTGTGGTATACCACGCAATGTAAGCAGCCAGTTGATCCCCATCTTCATCTTTTGTATATCCTCCCCTACTACAGAGAAAACACGATCCATATCATGATTATCGAGAAAAATACAATTACGCATCGGGTCTTGGTATACAATATCCTGAGCCAGTCCTGTATAAATTTTATTTACGCCTTCCATCCAGCCCTGAGAGAGATTCATGGCAGATAACATCGAGAAAGCGGATTGGAAATCAATCACACCATTTGCATTATGCTTAAAGGGAGATTGAATCGTATTCTTTGTAAAATAAGCATTGCCTATTACAGAGTTGACCCACGCTTCTCCAAAAACCATAATACCGGGAAATTCTCTATATAAAGCTTTATTCACTTCATTTAAAAAATCTTCGTCGCAATATTTATAGGTATCTACACGCCAGCCATCAATGCCAAACTTTTCTGTTGTCCAAACAGCGTGTTGTATCAGGTACTTTGCCATAAAAGGATTACGCTGATTTAAATCGGGGAGATGATCCGTAAACCAGCCATCCAGCATATTCTTTTTATCCTGCTCCGATGCATAGGGATCAAATAACACTTCTTCCCGGTGATGAGGCCCTGTAAAAGCAGGCCAGTTATTGATCCAGTCTTTCATAGGAGGATCTAATGCAAACCAATGCTCCTTGCTTACATGATTGTACACAGCATCCTGTATAACCTTAAGTCCATTGGCTTGTGCTGCTTTACAAAAAGCTTCATAACCATCATTCCCTCCAAATCGCTTGTCTACCTGATAATGATCCGTAAACCAATACCCGTGATAACCTGCTACACTATTTCCCCACTCATGCATAAGGGATGTATTATTTTCTATTACCGGCGTCATCCAGATAGCTGTAACACCAAGATCCTTTAGGTAACCAAACTGATTTTCTATCCCTTTAAAATCCCCACCATGACGGGAAAATCGATTCTGTCTATTACTGGAGACATCACGGTACTCGTTAACAATATCGTTGGAAGCATCTCCACTGGAAAAACGATCCGGCATAAGAAGATAAATAAAATCTTTTGCCGAAACACCTTGCACTCTTGTGGTACCATTGCCTGTATGCCGCTGCTTCAACTCATAGGTAAAAGATTCCCATTCATTCAATACAACGCCGCCAAAAGAAAATTTTACCATCTGTGGTTTTGCAGCTTTAGTGATTTCCAAGTCCACAAAAATATAATGACGATTTTCCGGCTTGTGCAGCTTAACTACTTTAACGTCCTTGCTTGATGATTTAAATTGTAATTTTTCTACAGCAATATCTTTATCCTTACTATAAATCATTAACTGCAGCTTATTATCCTTCATCCCTACCCACCAGTTAGAAGGATATACGTTTACCTGAGTGTAAGCGATAGAAACAACGAAAAGAAAGCCAATCAGGAAAATATTTTTTTTCATAGCAACCTATTTGAAGAATTATTTTTTAACCTTATTCGTAACGGGATCGTAAACAAAAATTACACTTATAGCTGCCAGCAGCAGAAAGACACCAGAAATAACAAGTGCAAAAACAGGCTGATTATTGTAAATATTTTTAACAATCGGGCCGCCGATAAGTCCATTCAAAATTTGAGGAATAGTAATAAAGAAATTAAAAATTCCCATATAAATACCCATTTTACCGGCAGGGATAGAGCCCGATAAAATAACATACGGCATTGCTAATATACTAGCCCAAGCAACACCTACACATATCATAGAAAAAATAAGAAACTCTTTACTAGGTGCAAAGTAAATCGATAAAAGGCCGATACCGCCAATAACTAAGGACAGGGCATGTGTTTGTTTCCTACCAATTTTTTTTGCTATCCATGGCAGGCAAAGCGCATACACAGCTGATACACCATTATAAATGCCAAAAATAATTCCTGTCCAGGTTTGAGCACTTCGATATTTGTCAGAGCTTTTATCTGTTATTGGCAAATCAAAAATATGTGTAGCAATCGTATCTGTTGTAAACACCCACATACCAAACAAAGCAAACCAACTAAAGAATTGTACCCAGCCCAACTGCCTCATGGTCTTTGGCATTTTTACAAAGTCTTTGAAAATGCTGGAAAGGCCTGCATGCGCCTGATCATTTTTACCATGGTACTTTTCATAATCGGTCGGATTATACTCTTTAGTTTTAATGACCGTCCAAAGAATACTAATGATAAAAACAACTGCTCCTATGTAAAAAGCATATTTGACATTATCACCTACTATACCTTCAGGGGCATTTTGAGATACGCCAAACCACTCTGTAAGTATATAAGGCAACCAGGATCCTATTACAGCACCTATCCCTATTAAAAAAGTTTGTATAGAAAAACCCAGCGTTCTTTGCTCATCAGGAAGATTATCTGCTACTAATGCCCTAAAGGGTTCCATCGCCAGATTAAAACAGGCATCCATTACCATTAAAAAACCTGCACCAATAATCACCAGAGGCGCTATACTTCCCAATATATTCGCATTAGGCATTAGCGCTAATGCACTGGCAGATAAAATAGCTCCCGCCAGGAAATAAGGTTTTCTTCTTCCCAGCCTATTCCAGGTCCTATCGCTGTAATGACCTACTATAGGTTGAATAATCATACCGATAAGCGGTGCAGCAATCCAAAACCAAGACAGATGTTCTACATCTGCTCCGTAATTCCTAAGTATTCCGCTGGCATTAGAGTTTTGTAAGGCAAACCCAAATTGAATTCCTAAGAACCCAAAACTCATATTGAATATTTGCCAGAAGTTTAGTTTTGGCTTGGGAACTAGATCATCCTTATCCCGTATAAAAGAAGATGTAGACATGGCAATCAGTTATTATATCAACAGTTCGGCAATATAATTAGTTTTTGTGTAAAAAGTACACATTTAAAAATGAAGTAAAAAAAAGAGGCCGAAGCCCCTTTTTCCTCTTTATATTACAAAACCATTGTGAATGACTGCTCCTTTCTTTATAACAACAATCCCATCCTTGATGCCGTATAAAGCATGGTCACCGTTGGGCAAATGAGCTCCTCCATTAATTCTTACATCATCTCCTATACGACAGTTTTTATCAATAATGGCATTTTTAATATAGCACCGGCTCCCTATACCCAAAGGAGGTAACCCTTTCGATTGCGCCTCATTAATATCAGAAAGCGTTTCATAATAATCATTTCCCATCATATAGCAATTAACAATAGTAGAGCCGTGACCAATCCTGGAGCGTATCCCTACTACAC
>CAZPPM010000176.1:0-4705 GCA_964588445.1 uncultured Citrobacter sp. | reverse complement strand
TCTCTTATCGATAATTTTATAGCTCTGGATTGTCCGGAGCTTTTTTTATGTAATGCGCAAACAGTTTACTTTATCTGCCCGCGATCGACTGAAAAGTCGTAAGCAAATTGATACTCTTTTCACAACGGGAAAAAAGAGTATGACGCCTCCTTACCGTATCGTTTACCTGATAGAGGAGAAAAAAGATAAGCTTCCGACTCTTTGCTTTGGTATAGGCGTGGCTACACGTTATTTTAAAAAAGCAGTGGATCGCAACCGCATTAAGCGGCTTACAAGAGAAGCCTGGCGATTGCAAAAAAATGAACTGCAACAAACACTTCAGGAACAAAAGCGAAGCATGAATGTTTTTTTTATTTATACGGCAAAAGAACTGCCCGCTTATGATGAAGTATATGCGGCAGTTGCAACTGCCATTCATAAATTACTACAATTGCCCAGAGTTTGAAAAAAGTATTGTACATATTAGCGCTTCCTTTTTTATTGCTCATTAAGCTATACCAGTTGATAATATCTCCATGGCTCGGACCCAAATGCCGGTATACGCCCACCTGCTCGCATTATGCAGCAGAAGCATTAAAAAAACACGGCGTGTTTAAAGGTTTATGGCTGGCTATAAAAAGAATAAGCAGTTGCCATCCCTGGGGTGGCAGCGGCTATGATCCTGTTCCATAAAAATCATAGAAAATTATCGCTCCAGCGATAGGCGTCAATTAATGCCTGTTCGCCCTCCTTGCCCGGCTTGGAAATACCATGCTCCATTCCCATGATGCCTTTAAATCCTCTCCCGTGAATGTACTTGAAGACATTCCGATAATTGATTTCGCCGGTAGTAGGTTCTTTGCGGCCGGGGTTATCGCCTATTTGAAAATAAGCAATCTCATCCCAGCAGAGTTCTATTGTTTTAATAAGATTGCCCTCTGTTTTTTGTAAATGATAAGCATCGTATAAAATCTTACAAGAAGGACTGTTTACCGCTTTGCATATTTCGAATGTCTGTGTAGCTGTTTGTAAAAACAAATTGGGCGTATCACTTAACGGTTCTAACACCATCACAATACCGTGTGGCTCCAGTATTTCAGCACCTTTACGTAAGGCTTCTACTACATTGGCTGTTTGTATGCCGATAGGTAACCAGCGTTCAAAATCACCGGGCACTACTGTTACCCATTTGGCATTAACGCGCTTGGCTACTTCCACAGTTTCTCTACATCCTTTTAAAAAAATATCAATATACTCCTGTTTTCCTGCAGCCAATGAATTCGCTGAGTTACCCCCTTTAGGTACTACAAAAACACCCATGCGCATGCCGAGCTTAGCCAGTGTTTCACCAATTTTCTTTTGCATATCCGGTGTGCGACTCGTCATACCATTATCTTCTATGGAGCGAAAGCCCCGGTCGTACCCATATTTAATTTGATCAATGAAATCGTTCCCACTATTATTTCTAAACATGCCATCATGAAAAGCATAGTCCAGATTAAAAGTTTTATCCGCCATATTGTTATTTGCTTCCTTGCCAAAGCCTGCAGTGCCACTTGCAAGGGCAGCACCACTTAAAATCCCAGTTTTTACAAAATTTCTACGATTCATACTTGTGTTTTAAAATAAGTAATCATGATCAAATTTGAAGATAAAACAAATGCTGTAATCAACCTATAGATGAAAGTAGTTAATGAAATCTAAACATACGATTGTGCTGTAGTCATTCTGTTGTTGCATCAGTAATCTTTATTATCTTAGAACCGATGAAAAAGATTTTTCTGCTTTTGACCATGGCCTCAGTTGGTAGGGGTCATGCACAAATAAGTGATACGAGTTTTAAAAAATACGAACAGTCTATTCCCGGTAGCGATCTAAGATTTACCATGATGCCTATACCTGGAGGAACATTTTCATTAGGGGCTGTAGCAGGGGATAAACAACAGGATAAAGATGAGACGCCTACTCGCAAGGTTAGACTACCTGCTTTTTGGATGGGTGCACATGAGGTAACTTATGATGAGTTTAATCTTTTCTTTCTCGATGCTTCACTAAGTCAAAATATTGTTACGGATGCGGTAACCCGTCCCAGTTCTCCTTATATTGATATGACATTAGGTATGGGAAAGGAAGGCGGTTTTCCGGCTAACAGTATGCAGCAATATGGCGCTATTATGTACTGCAAATGGCTGTATGCAAAAACGGGCGTCTTTTATCGCTTGCCTACCGAAGCGGAATGGGAATATGCTTGCAGAGCAGGAAGTACAACGGTTTATCCTTTTGGAGATAAAGCGGATAAACTGGATGAGTATGCATGGCATAGTGGTAATAGCGACAACAGATATCAAAAAGTAGGACAAAAGAAACCGAATGCTTGGGGGTTATATGATATGCTGGGCAATGTAAGTGAATGGGTATTGGATCAATATGATTCTACTTTTTATAATAGCGTTGCCAATGAGCAACAAGATCCCTTGCGTGTGCCGGATGCCAAAGCTCCTCGTATAGTGAGGGGCGGTTCTTACAAAGATATTGCAACAGAACTGCGCAGTAGCAATCGTACAAAGTCAGATCCGGTTTGGAATCGTCGCGATCCACAAATACCTAAGAGCCGCTGGTGGAACGCTGATGCACCCTTTGTTGGTTTCAGATTGATAAGACCTTTACAACAACCTACTACTGAAGAAGCAGAACAATTTTTTCAAACATACCTTGGATTTTAAAACAACAGTCATGCATAATAACGATCAACAATCCACTAACAGTAGGAGAGAATTTGTGAAACAAAGCTCTTTGCTGGCCGGCGGGCTGCTTGCCGCGCCGTTGATAGGAAGAACCAATTTTTTCTCAGGATCCAACCAGGAAATAAAAGTAGCGCTGGTAGGTTGTGGCGGTCGCGGTACGGGAGCGGCTATACAAGCACTGCTTGCGCATAAAAGCGTAAAACTGGTAGCGATGGCCGATGCCTTCTCCGACAGGGTAGAGCAATGCCATAAAACATTGCTGGGCGAGGCCGACGAACGCGGCGACCAAACACTAAAGGCAAGAATAGATGTGCCTGCCGAAAGAAAGTTTGTAGGCTTTGACGGCTATCAGAAAGCTATACCATTAGCCGATGTGGTAATATTGACAACCCCTCCGGGATTTAGACCCATACATTTTGAAGAAGCTGTCAAATTGGGCAAGCATGTTTTTATGGAAAAACCGGTAGCGACAGATCCGGCGGGTGTGCAAAAGGTCTTGGCCGCTGCAGCGATTGCGAAACAAAAAAAACTGAACGTAGTAGTAGGTCTTCAGCGCAGGTATCAGAATTCCTATCGGGAACTTTTCAAAAGAAAAAATCTGATAGGTGATATTACATCAGCGCAGGTATGGTGGAATAATGATGGTGTATGGGTAAATAAGAGAAAGTATGGGCAAACGGAAATGGAATACCAGATGCGCAACTGGTATTATTTTAACTGGCTATGCGGCGATCATATTGCTGAACAGCATATTCATAATATCGATGTGATGAATTGGTTTAAGGATGCGTATCCTGTAAAAGCGCAGGGCATGGGTGGCCGCCAGGTAAGAAAGGGAAAAGATCATGGAGAAATATTTGATCACCATTTTGTAGAATTTACGTATGCTGATGGCTCTGTAATGAACAGCCAGTGCCGCCATATACCCGGTACAATGAGTCGCGTGGATGAAATGCTGGTAGGCACTAAAGGTGTTATCCGTTGCGGAGAAGCTTCTGTTAAGGATTTAAAAGGAAAAGAGCTTTTCCGTTTTGACAAGAAAGGAGAAAACAATCCCTATCAAACAGAGCATGATGAATTATTTGATGCAATTGCAAAAGGCCAATATAAATTTGACGATACAGAAGTAGGTGCTAAGAGTACAATGACTTCCATATTGGGGCGAATGGCTACCTATAGCGGTCAGGTGATAGACTGGGATAAAGCGATCAATTCCGGCATAGATATTATGCCTAAGAAATATGACTTTAATGCATTGCCACCTGTATTGCCCGATGACGATGGGTATTATCCGATAGCCGTTCCGGGAAAAACAAAATACTTTTAAGGTATATAAATAAAAGAGGCGGTCTGGTTAGGCCGCCTCTTTGTTAGTATGTTGTACGTTAAGTTGCTTATTGGGTTGCCGCCTCAAAATGCTCACCCACTTTTTTCCAGTTGATAACATTCCAAATAGCTTTTAAATAATCAGGGCGTTTATTCTGGTATTTTAAATAGTAAGCATGCTCCCAAACGTCAATACCCAAGATAGGTGTGCCTTTTACTTCGGCCACATCCATTAATGGATTATCCTGGTTAGGGGTAGAGCTCACTTCTAATTTGCCGTCTTTTACAATCACCCAAGCCCAGCCAGAACCAAAACGTGTAGCGCCTGCTGCACTTACTTTTTCTTTCAATGCATCCAGAGATCCAAATGTAGTATTGATAGCGTCGGCTAATTTACCGGAAGGTTCACCGCCATTGGGAGATAATAATTCCCAAAAAAAGCTATGATTCCAGTGACCACCACCATTGTTGCGTACAGCAGGAGAAATAGCACCTGCGTTGGCTACCAGTTCTTCGAGCGACTTATTTTCGTTTTCCGTGCCTGCAATGGTTTTATTAAGATTGTCTACATAAGCTTGGTGATGTTTACCATGATGTATTTCCATGGTTTGTTTGTCAATATGCGGTTCTAATGCGTCAGTAGCATAAGGAAGCGC
>CAZPPM010000175.1:0-5026 GCA_964588445.1 uncultured Citrobacter sp. | reverse complement strand
TTCGACCGCACTTCCCTTATCACATTCGTTCCGTCATTGAACAAATATTTCTCCATTTCAGGGAACTTAAATATTAGGTGGTTAATAAATAGTAAAAATGCTGCAAATAGTAACGTTTTATAAATTTAACAGGCGAAAGATACACTGGTATACGAATTGAATACCTACTTAATATGTACTACAACGGTCATTTTATGATAGAATTATAAAATGCTGCTTACTATTGCCATATTAACCAAACTTTCACAGCTTGGGGAAAATAAAAAGCGTGTCCTTCTCCCAAAAACAAGAAAGCCTGAGCAAAAGCTCAGGCCTATTCTATTTATTCATTGCTAAGGAACAGCTTAAATCAAAGCCATCTCCAAGACCTGACTCATAGTTTTCACATAGTGAAACTTCATGCCTTTTATAAAATCAGATTCTATCTCCAGAATATCTTTCTCATTTTGCCAGCATAGAATAATTTCTTTAAGACCCGCCCGCTTAGCCGCCAGCACTTTTTCTTTGATACCTCCCACCGGCAATACCTGCCCGCGCAAAGTAATTTCACCCGTCATTGCCAGGAAAGGCTTAATCTTTCTTCCTGTTATAGCAGATGCAATAGATGTCATCATTGTGATGCCCGCACTGGGGCCATCCTTAGGCACGGCTCCTTCCGGTACATGGATATGAATATTCTTTTTCTCAAAAAGATGCTTATCTATCTTATACTTAGTCGCATTAGATTGCAAATAGGTAAGGGCCGTAGTCGCACTTTCTTTCATAACATTACCCAGATTACCCGTAAGCTTTAACTCTCCCTTGCCATCACTTAAGCTGGTCTCAATAAATAATATATCGCCTCCCACATAGGTCCACGCAAGACCTACTGCTACACCCGCCATGTTGGCTGTTTTATAAATTTCATTAGAGTAGCGGGGTTTCCCCAAAATCTTTTCCAAATCTTCTGCCTTCAATACCGTTTTTAGCTTGCCGCTCAGAGCCAGTTGTTTTGCCTGAAAACGCATCACAGAAGCTATTTGTCGCTCCAACTCTCTTACACCACTCTCTCTTGTATAATCCTGAATCATTTTCTCCAATACCTTATCAGACATTTTAAAGCTGCTGCTCTTCAAACCGTGCATCTCCTTCTGACGAGGTAGCAAATGGCGCTTAGCAATTTCTATTTTTTCCTCTACCGCATAGCCACTCAGATCTATTATCTCCAGCCTGTCTCGCAATGCAGGCTGTATGCTTTGCAGGTTATTAGCCGTAGCGATAAACAATACTTTGCTCAGATCGTATTCTGTTTCCAGGTAATTATCGTAAAATGTATTATTCTGCTCAGGATCTAATACTTCTAGTAATGCACTGCTGGGATCTCCCCGATGATCGGAACCTACTTTATCTATCTCATCCAGTATCATTACGGGATTAGATGTTTTTGCCTTACGCAATGATTGCAATATACGACCCGGCATAGCCCCTATATAGGTTTTGCGGTGACCTCGTATCTCACTTTCATCATGCATGCCGCCCAGGCTTAAGCGTATGTATTTTCTTCCGATAGCATTGGCGATACTTTTTCCCAAAGAAGTTTTACCTATACCGGGAGGGCCTACAAAACAAAGAATAGGGCTTTTCATATCTCCTTTTAGTTTTAATACAGCGAGATATTCTATAATCCTTTCTTTTATTTTCTTCATCCCGAAGTGATCGACATCCAATGTCTTAATCGCTTTCTTTAAATCATAATTATCTTCCGTTACTTCCTCCCAAGGTAAATCCAGCATTAAATCCAAATGATTGTATACAACGGAATAATCCGGTGTAGTAGGATGCATACGTTCCAGCTTTTCTACGCCTTTCTTAAAAAGTTCTTTTGCAGCCACCGGCCATTTTTTTGTCTCTGCCTTTTTCTGCATTTCTTTTACCTCTTGCACATTGCTATCACCACCCAACTCTTCTTTAATACTTTTTAGCTGCTGCTGTAAAAAATATTCCCGTTGCTGCTTATCCAGTTCTGCACGAGTCTTAGTGTTTACTTTATTCTTAAGCTCTGCAAATTGTAATTCTTTTTGCAGTAGCCGCATTAATGTATTGGCTCTTTCCCTTATACCACTTATCTCCAGTAGTTTTTGCTTCTCCCTGATATCTGTATTCAGGTTGCTGGATACAAAATGAATCAGGAACGAAGGGTTTTCTATATTCTTTAAAATAATAGATGCTTCGGTAGGAATATTGGGAGAAAGTTGAATGATTTCTGCTGCCAAATCTTTGATGCTGGATACATATGCTTCAAAGTCGGTATCGGTAGGGGATTCTTCTTCCTGCAGTTTTTGAATTTTTGCCTTGAAATAAGGCTCTTCCATTATCATTTCTTCCAGCACCATCCTGGCCTTTCCCTGAATAATAATAGTGGTGCCACCATCTGGCATTTTTATTTGCTTCACTATTTTAGCTACGGTACCAGTAGTTTCCAGGTCATTTACTGTGGGATCTTCTACATTACTATCTTTTTGTGCTACTACTCCTATCAGTTTGTCAGCTTGATAAGCATCATTCACCGCTTTGATACTTTTATCCCTACCTACGGTAATAGGCAATACTACACCGGGAAATAAAACGGTGTTTCTCAGCGGCAAAATCGCAATCTGATCGGGAACTTCTATATTACCAGTATCATCCTGATCACTCTCATTTAGGGGAATTATGGGCAAAAAATCCATTTCATCTTCTGCGCTCAACATCAGTTTATCGAATCTCATATATTATTTAGTCATTTTGTCACCCACACAAGGCGGGCGGTAAAAGTACAACGGGAAAGTATGGTTGTCAAGTTTCGTGCCGTGCCAGAAAATATGCCAATATGGTAAAAACAAAATACCCCGGTATAAACCGGGGTATTCCAAAAGCGAATGTATGCATCAAATACCCAGACCCAGTGACACCTGGAATCCCTGGTTTTTCCATCTGTCTTTATTGTCAATATCATTAATATTCTTTAAACCAATGACATAGCGACCCGTTACCCGTATAGCGCTTATTTTTAACTGCACGCCTCCTACCATCGAAAAATCACCATTGGCAAAAGCCTGTCCTCCATTTTGCAAGAATGTTTTGCTTTGATCCATTAAAACACTAAACTGAGGACCTGCCTGTAGTGAAAGAAAATTACCCAGCAATTTATAGTTCAATAAGAGCGGAATAGATAGGTAGTTCAGTTTTACTTTACGTTGATCGGAGCTAAAAACATCTTGATAAATGTTCTTGTAATTGCTATCCACCGTGGTTGAGTATTGATTGAACAATACCTCGGGCTGAATGGAAAATTTATTCCCGATTCCTATTTGTATAAACCCGCCCACATGATAGCCGTATTCAAATTTGTCCTTGAAAGAATAGCCATCCAATTTTGTGACATTGGCACCCGCTTTTACGCCAAAATTAAATTGAGAAAAAGCTACCTGCGAAAGAACCAGCGCAAATACAACCAAACTAAGCTTTGTTTTCATTTTTTTATTTTTTCAATTACTGAAATACTTTTTTGTGCTTTCTTATTCTGCCATCCTTTGCTATTTCCTCTATCAGGTGATTAGGATTTTCGCCAATGTGGAATAGCTACAAAAATCGCACCTATGAAAAAAAGACAACCCTCGAAAAAATTACCCCTATCCTTCCTCTGCATAAAAGGAGGTATTTTTCGTTAAATCTTTTTAACAACAATATGCGTTATTACTTGTGCTTACCTCTCCTGTAAACGGTGTAGTATTTAAGCCAGCTCTATCAATGTAATTTCAGGTAAAATACCTACCCTGCCTGGATAGCCAATAAAGCCGTAACCTCGGTTAACGTATAGCTTTTGATCACCATCTGTATATAATCCGCCCCATTGCTTATACATATATTGCACCGGACTCCAGCGAAAACCGGGTATTTCTACTCCGAATTGCATACCATGCGTATGACCCGATAAGGTAAGATCAACATCCATATAACTTTTTCTTACCTGTGCATCCCAATGAGAGGGATCGTGGCTCATCAAAATTTTAAAAGGATATGCTTCCGTACCCGAATGTGCTTTGGACAAATCTCCGTGCTTGGGAAATCTCGCTTTCGCACTCCAGTTCTCTACCCCTAATAAAGCAATTTTTTCCCCTTCTCTTTCTAGTACTACATGCTCATTCATCAACAGGCGCCAGCCCAGTTCCCCATGTATTTGCTTTAAGCGTTCCAGGTTTTTATCCCGCTCTGTTGCAGATGGCCAGCTCACATAATCACCATAATCGTGATTCCCCAATGTAGAAAAAACACCCAAGGGAGCTTGCAGCTTATTAAAAACATCCATATAGTCATCCATCTCATCCGCTGTATTATTAACCAGGTCGCCAGTAAAAAGGATCAAATCCGGCTGCGACTTCATGATTATTTCAATCCCTTTTGCTACAGCCGCTTTATCCGTAAAGCTTCCGGAGTGTATATCTGAAATATGAACGATTTTAAGTCCTTTGAAAGAAGCTGGCAGATTAGAAAAGGTAAGAGGCATGTGCCTGAGCTGGTAACGATATTTATTTCTAAACCCATAAATAAACGTACCCAGCACACTGCCACCAATTACCAGCCCCGCCCAGCTCATGAATGCCGAACGGGATATTTTTTCCCCAGTATTTTGTACTTCAGTACTACCGGCACTTGTAAAAAAGAATTTTGTTGCCAGCCATTGACTACCGCGGCGTATATCATCGATAAACAGGAAAAGTGCCGCCACCAGCTTAGCAAAGAAAAGACCGATAATAATGGCAAAAATCGTACTGCGAGCCATCTTTGACTGATTGGTAAAGTGCAGCGAAGGCAATAATAATAATGTGATGACGGCCAAACCGGATAAAACCCAGTAACTAACATAAATAATTGTTCTGGCGCGGGCTGTTGCAGAACCGCTAATTTGCTTTACTGCTTGAAATACATAGATATCAAGCAACACCATCAATACTATTAGTATCCACCAGAAAGGAGTATTACGCATAATCTATTACCAAAATTAAAG
>CAZPPM010000174.1:0-5273 GCA_964588445.1 uncultured Citrobacter sp. | reverse complement strand
ACTCGCGAGCGATGAAGCCATCGCCGAGGCGGACACGCTCCTGCTGACCGTGCCCAACCAGCTCGGCGTCGAATACAACGCCCACGTCATCGAAGCGATCCTCCAGCACGTCGCCCCCGCCCTCGGCTGGCGCTGACGGCTTGGGAGGCGAGCGGAAAAGCGAGGCCGGTCTGCCAAAAAGACGGCCCCGACACTGCCAGCGAGCCATCCGACAGCCCGTTTCAGGCTGGCCCCGTCTGCGGCGCCTCTGCAGACATATCAATCACCATCGTCTCGTAATCGTACAGGCATTGCGGTTGACCCGGCTCAATCCAGGGCTGCTTGCTGCTTCCGGCTCGAGGCATGGCGGCTCCGGTGAGTCGAGGGTCCAGACGCCGTTTCGTCACAAGATCGCTGGCGCGAGCGGGTAAAATAAAAGTAAAAACCGGCAGGCGCCCCTTGTTTCAGCAAGGAATGCGCAGCCGCGGCAAGGGATGCCTTGAGGCGCTGAGGACGCTGAGATAATATAGCGCGCGCCACAGCTCCCCCCGGCTGCGTGAAAGCAGGGACTCGCACAACGGGTGTCATTATATGAGGGTCGCGGGAGAGCATGTCGTCCACGCAGGCGGGAAGTATCGCCTTCCCCGGTTCGTTGTGTCGGTCCCGCCATTTTCATTCCCAGTGGGTCCGATGCCCCGAAGCCTGCTTCGGCTTGGATTTCCTGGAGGGACGGCCTCCGTGTCGTCCGCCGATCCCGGATCGGACCAGACAGAGCTGGTCCCTCCATTTCAAACCTTGTCCATATCTCCTTGGAGGGACGGCCTCCGTGTCGTCCGCAGGCGAAGCGGTCCACACGGAGGTGGACCCTCCAATGCCTCGGGGCTTGCCCCGGGGGTCTTTGCTCGCCGCGCCTCTCCTTCCATTTCGATCCGTGCGCGATTGAGCGCGGTCCGAACGATATAACTGCGAAGACGCTCAACCTGGATGTTCGCATGAAGGCTCGATTGGCTTGCATCGTTGCTTTGTTCCCGCTGTCGCTGCCGGCGGCGTTTGCTCAATCACCTGAAGATCCTGAACTGCCCGTCCTGATCATCGATGCGGAGGAGGCCAGCCTGGCGCGACACGCGGCCCGGCAGGAGATCCTGGCGACTGCTCGAGCGGGCGATTTCGCCACGGTGCGGCAGCGGGTGACCGCGGACATTGCGGACCGGCGCACCTTGCGAAGCAACGACGTCGACCTCGCGGAAGAGTTGGCGTCGGTGAGCTTCAACCTGGACGAGGTCGGCGAACCCGATGCGGCAACGCGTGTGAGCGAGCTGGCTCGCGCCGTGTTGGCGCGGGTGCAGCGGGAGAGGAATCGCGCCGAGGCCGTGTGGGCGACATTCGTGGAGGCCACGTTGTGGGAGCGGGTTCACCACGATGCAGTCAAAGCGCGGGCCGCTTACGAACAGGCGCTCGAGCTCGACCCCGAGTGCGAGGCCGCGCGCGAAGGGTTGGCTCGGTTGGCTCTCGCTGACGCCATCACCGGGATGAAGCGGCAGGAACAAGAGCAATTGCTCGACGAGCGCGAAGCCGCCGAAGCGCAACGATAGTCGACCTGGAGGGCACAAACATGCGCGCAACACGTCTTTTCTCACGTTCTCTTCTGGCGGTAGTCCCCATCCTGCTTGGCCTCGCCACACGTGCGGTGGCGCAGGTCGAAGAAGATCCGGTGACCGTGCCGGTGCGGATTTCGCTCAGTGCCACTCTGGTGGGCAACCCCGGCCTCGGGACCGGTGGCTCCGCCGGATTCTGGGTGAACGGCTACGGGAATGTCGTCAACACGAGCTATCCCACGGGCGTCAACTTCGCGGTGAGCGCGCAGTTGATGCCCGGCAAGACCTACACAATGACGTTGACGGCCACCGAGGTGTGGTACGGCTACGGTCTCTATATCACAGGGCCGGCAGGCTACCGCATTTTTGTCAACGACGTGGAGCGATACGGCCTGGTGTACGGCGGCCCCGGGCAGGTGACCGTCGCGCCGAGCGTCACCATCCGCGTGGATGCCGGCGAAGGCGCTCCTGCGGGAGAGGCATCGTCACTGCGGCCGGGGAGGCTGATCTGGACGGCGGGGTTGGGCAATCTCAAGAACGGCCAGCCAGCGGGCGTGATTGCTCTGCGGCAGAGCAACATCACCGCCTTGAGCGCGGCCGACTTTCAGGCCAGCGCCCTGGCCTACAGTCCGCCCAGCGCCGAGGTGCAGCGCTACGACGGCGCCGGCCCCAATGCCGGCAAGTATCAGATCTTCGCCAATCAATGCCTGGCGCACGTCGAGCCGATCGGCGGCGGGCAGGAGGGGTTCTATCTGAAGTTCTATTCCCGATACGATGTCGGCACGACGATTTCCAACGGCCTGTGGGTGATCACGGGGTCGCCCTATGTCGAGTACATGGTTCAGAACACGACGCCGTTCGCTTATGGGACTTCAGCGAAGCTGCGCATCACCAAAGTCGGCACTCTGAACAGTTCAGGGCAAAGCACCACGAACACCTGGCGGTCCGAGTTGCGCCAGCTCGGCGGCCAGCCGGGCGGGACCTACGTGTGGGACGTCATCGATTGGACGACCAACGGCATCGACGGCTCGGGCAACCTGATCACCGGGGACTCGTGGAGCCGCTGGACCTACACCAACAGCGGTCTGAACGAGGACATCAAAGTATACACCGGCGCCGGAACCGGCCAGCTCGCCTCGCGCGTCTATAACACGTACCAGAGCTATGCCTGGGGCGCCGAGTTGACGCAGAGCATCGCTGGCTACGGCGGCAGCAATCCGCTGACGACGAGCTACGCCTATCATACCAATTCGGGTTCGGGCTACTGGGGAAGCTATTCGCGCCTGCTGCACCGCATCGAGCCGACGGGAAAGTGGATTCGCTACGCCTACTATGAGGACAACGGGCGGCTTGGCCGCGTGTCGGCCACCTATGAGCCGTGGAACGACGCCCCGTCCGGTCCGGCCGCGGGCGACTACGCCAACGGTCTGGTCACAAACTTCAATTACGCATCCGACTGGGCCGGCGCCTCAACACGCCCGAACTCGATCACGCGCAGTGTCGGTTCGACCACGATCGCCAAGACCACGATCGGCTACGTCGACACGCCGGTGACGGAGAGCGTCGTTTACGGCGGCACGACGTATCCAGTCATTCGATACCTGGTGCAGGCGACCACCCAAAGCTACTATAACGCGAGCCAGCACGTCACGACCGTCACGCGCGATTATCGCGAAGACGCCGGCATGGACAAGCTTCCCAACGGCGAGTACGAGAAGACGCGCGGCTTCCTGCCTGGGCTGCCCTATGACGCCACGGCGGGCGATGGCAGCAAGCAGGTCTGGACCTACCTGCGCGGCGAGCGCGATCCGTGGTTCTGGGGATTCCTCTCCCTGGCCGAAGGGTCCGAATGGTGCATTCGCCAGGAGCAGCAAGGCCCCTCCGGCCCGGTGGCCGGGCTCTCGACCGCCACCTCGACCGTCTACTCCTACACGGGTAATCCAGTGCTCACTCTTCAGTCGATCTACGCCTCGAGTGGCTGGGTGGGCACGGGCGCGATCCGCGGCTATTTCCTGAAGGGGCTGGTGACGGAGAAGTTGGAGGCTCATTCGGGTGATATGTTCACCAATTGGATTGCGCGGAACTCAACCTGGGCCGGCGGCCGGCTCATCGCGACGAAGGACGCAAGCGGCGTCGACACGCAGTTCACCTATGACGGCAAGGGCCGCATCAGCACGGAGCGGATTGTGCCGATGACGGGGCAGCCGCAGGCTGGCGAGCAGTGGATCATCCACGGCTACAACGGCGCGGATCAGGAGACGTCCACCAAGCGGACCTTCAACAACACGGGCGGAGACGCGGCCAACGACATCGTCACCGAAGCCTTCTATGACACCGCCGGGCGTGTGACCTCAACCCGGGCTTGGGGCCAGAGCGGCTGGTTGACGACAAGCTTCACGTATAACTACGGCAACTACCGCACCACGCTGACCACGGCGCCAGACGGCGGCACGACGATCAGCGCGGTTTGCCTCGACGGCCGTCCGAAGAGCGTCACTGGCACGGCCCAGGCGCCGCAGTACTTCAGCCATTGGGCGCAGGGAGACGGACGGGTGCGGTCGCAGCAGCGTCTTGCCGCCACGACGGACGGCGACGGGTGGACGGACACCTATGCCGACTGGCTGGGACGCGTCTCGGAGGAGGTTCGCCCCACCACGACCGGCCACACGAAGGACCGGCGGCTCTACAACGGCAGCGGTCAGCTCTCCGAACGCCAGCTCTTCGACCAGAACTGGTCGGCCCTGCTCGCGCCGACGCGCTACAGCTACGGCTCGATGGGCCAGCTCACGCGCGAGGGCATGGACGTGAACGAGAATGGCTCGCTCGAAGACGTGAGCCTGGACCGCGTCACGATCTACGACCGCACCTTCGAATCGCTCGACGGGGCCTGGTGGCGCAAGACGACCACCAAGGCGCTTACCAATTCGGCCAATGCCACCGACGGGGTTCAGACCATCGTGCGCGAGCGCCTCACCGGAAGAACAGCGAGCCTGCAGGCGGAAACGCGCACAGTGGATGCCAACGGCCAGACCACCACTGCGAAGACGCTGCTGGATCGGGCCAATAAAACGGTCACTGTCGAAACCACCGTCCCCGGCTCCAGCACGCCGGCCAGGACGATCACGAAAAATGGTTTCCTTGCCCAGACGGTTTCATCGACGGGCGTCACGGCCACTTTCACTTACGACGTCTATGGCCGCCTCACGAAGACACAGGGCCGTGAGAGCGTGTTGGAAGAAAAAGTCTATCATCCCAAATCCACGCTCGTGAAAAACCTGCGCAATGCGATCCTCACGCCCGGCATCATCGGCAGCGAATGGCAGATCTTTTCCTACGACTCCGCCGGCCGGCTCGCCACGCGCCAGACCAACAATGTCGGCGTTTGGAAGACCGCCCGCTATGAATACAACCTGATGGGCCAGGTTGTGCATCAGTGGGGCGACGCGGCAACTCCCGTCGAGTACGTGTACAACAGCTACGGCTGGCGCACGAACATGCGGCTCTACCGGAACGGCAGCAACTGGAACGCCGGCACATGGTCCTCGGCCGTCAGCGGGGCCACGGCCGAAACCACGACCTGGGCCTGCCACAACACCACCGGCCTGGTGACCTCGAAGACCGACCCGGCCAACCGCACGGTCAGCTTCACCTACAACGCTCGCAACCAGCCCGCCACGCGCACGTGGGCGCGCGGCGTGG
>CAZPPM010000173.1:0-5411 GCA_964588445.1 uncultured Citrobacter sp. | reverse complement strand
GAGGATACAGATTCGTTTTGGTGCTCCGAATATAAATTATCTTTTTGCTCTACCTGCAATAAATGATAAACAGTATTATTATCCTCCTCATTTATCGTGGATTTACGAGGTAGTTTTTCGTTTTCTTGTTTTAATTGCCACAATTGCAACGGCTCTTCCTCTTTTTCCTGCTCTCGCTGCAACAACTCATTTGCCTTTGGCATGGGTGTGCCGGCAATATAGTCTTCAATCAGTTGTGGCGCCAGGGGATCGAGCTTGGGTTCTTCTGCTTTTACCGTTGCTGTTGGTTTTACTTCAGGTTTGGGTTCTTCTGTTTTTGGCAAAATTACTTTCACACCTGAGTGTACCGGCTCCGGTTGCTGCAACGTCATCAAAATTTTCTCTTCCTTAGGTGCCTGCTTTTTCTCTACCTTTTCTTTAAAAGGATCACGGTATTCAAAACCAGTAGCGATTAACGTAATACTAATTTCATCACCCAGTGTTTTATCATAACCTAGCCCCAATATCACATCGGTACCCTCGCCTGCACGAGAAATAATGTAATCCTGTATCACTTCTACTTCATCCATCGTAAACTCATGTTCTCCTTCGGCAGAGTTGATATTGATAAGTATCCATTTGGCCCCGCGAATATCATTATCGTTGAGCAATGGAGAATTAAGTGCTTCTTCAATAGCTTTGTGTGCACGATTTTCTCCGGCAGCAGCAGCGCTACCCAATATCGCTACACCCCCATTCCGCATCACTGTACATACATCGGCAAAGTCAACATTGATTTGTCCTGTACTGTTGATTACATCTGTAATACATTTAGCGGCGGTAGCCAATACATTATCTGCTTTCTCAAAAGCTTCCCGCATTTTAAGATTACCAAACTGGTGACGCAATTTATCATTACTAATCACCAGCAATGTATCTACATACTGCTTTAAGTTTTTTATTCCTTCTTCAGACTGTAATTGTCTTTTCTTTCCTTCATAGGCAAACGGTGTAGTTACAATCCCTACGGTAAGAATACCTAAGTCTTTACAAATTTTTGCAATAATAGGCGCTCCGCCTGTACCTGTACCACCTCCCATACCGGCAGTGATAAAAGCCATTTTGGTATTCACTTCTAAAATGCCTTTCAGTTCTTCCAGCGACTCTTCCGTTGCCTGACGACCAATTTCCGGATTGGCACCTGCTCCTAATCCCTGTGTAAGATGTGGTCCCAGTTGCACACGATTGGGTATACCGCTATTGACCAATGCTTGCGCATCTGTATTACAAATTATAAAATTGACACCTTCAATA
This sequence comes from uncultured Citrobacter sp., assembly GCA_964588445.1. Taxonomy (GTDB): domain Bacteria; phylum Bacteroidota; class Bacteroidia; order Chitinophagales; family Chitinophagaceae; genus CAZPPM01. Next base: position 4,118 of record CAZPPM010000173.1, on the reverse strand, counting down.
TTTTGGTGAAACATGTGATTGACGGCATTACCACCGCCACCACCTACACCAATTACTTTTATGATGGATGATTTTTCTTTAGGAAGATCAAATTGTATCATAGTGCTTATCATTTAAAATGCCTGCTGTTATCTTATCATAGGATGATGTACATACAGGACTGATATAAATTTTTTTACTGAGTAACGTTTTTAGCGCAAGGGCTTATCTTCTTCTTCTTTGAAAAGCTCGATAATGCCATCTTTGAATTTACTCCAGAACCTGCGCTGTTTTATTTTCTCGATAGGTACTGTTTGTTCCTCTTCTTCTATTGTAGTCACTTTTGTCTCTGCACGCTTTAACGCCTCAGGTATTTCTACTTTTTTATAATTGCTTTCAAAGCTTTTCTTGTTGTGCTCATAATCATCATACCCTTTCAGGATAAGGCCGATACAAGTAGAATAGGTAGGACGAGCCAGCTCTTCAATATGGCCTGCAGCCAAATGCTCATTAGGAAAGCCAATACGTGCCGGTAAGCCGGTTGCGTATTCTGTCAGTTGTTTTAAATGCTTCAATTGCGATCCGCCACCTGTTAATACCACACCTCCGTTCAGCGATTTATTTTCCAGCCCTACTTGCTTTAAATGATAGCTTACAAAATCCAATATCTCATTCATACGAGCTTGAATAATGTTAGCCAGATTTTTTACACTGATTTCTTTTGCAGGCATGCCTCTCAATCCGGGTATAGTAATAAAAGCATTTGCTTTGGCTTCATTTGCCAATGCACTACCAAACTGTACTTTCATTTGCTCAGCCTGCGTATGCAATACACCTAATCCTTTCTTGATATCGGCAGTAATGTTTTCTCCGGCAAAAGGAATAACAGCGGTATGCTTCAAAATACCTTCATAGAAAACTGCCAGATCCGTAGTACCTCCTCCAATATCTACTATCGCTACACCTGCTTCCAAATCTTCCTGCGCCATTACAGCTGCAGAAGACGCCAACGGTTGCAACACCAGATCTTTCGTGTACAAACCTGATTTTTCTACACTGCGATTGATATTACGAATAGCATTTTTATCGCCGGTAATAATGTGAAAGTTAGCTCCCACTTTCACGCCACCATAACCAATAGGGTTAGGAATATTTTGAAAATTATCTACGGTGAATTCCTGAGGAATCACATCAATAATTTGATCACCTGCAGGAATGTAGGTTTTGTATTGATCGGCAATTAGTTGATCAATTTCCCGCTGGCTTATTTCTTCGTCAGTAGACTGGCGCACGATATCACCACGGGTTTGCAGACTTTTAATATGATGCCCGGCAATACCTACATATACATCTTTAAAATCCAATTCAGGATTGGAAGCAAAGCAATTGTCTAATGCAGTACGAATGGCTTTGATCGTTTCATCAATGTTTAATACCTGTCCATGCTTTACACCATTGGAATTGGCTTTACCAAATCCAACGATTTCTAATTTACCAAACTCGTTTTTTCGTCCGGCTATCACGGCAATCTTGGTGGTACCAATATCCAGGCCTACGATAATGGGTTGTTCATTGTTCATATATGTGTTTTTAGTTGTTGTTCTTAGTTATTCTTCTTTGTCATCACGGCTTTGGGCGTTCGTTTCTCGGGTTCTTTCTTCGCTGTTTCTTTCTTCTCCGTTTTCGCAGGCGCCTTTTTCTTATTCTCTACTACCGGCTTTGTCTTTACTTCTTCTTTGGGCTCTTCATCTTTCTCCGGCTCACCTATTGTTTCCTCTGGCAGGCTGCTCAGTTCTACGGCTTTCATTACTTCCGGTTTTGCAGTTGTCATCGCTGCATGTTTCTCACTGTTTTTTTCTGCTTCCTTTACCTGCTGCAACATGCGGTCTACCGACTTCTTCAGTTCTGCATTGTCTACTTTAGGATTTTCACTCTTCGCCGCTACCACCTGTCCTTCATAGCGCACATCAATTGTTCTATACTGACCAAACCCTATTTTACTCAATGCTGTTTTATAAAAAGTAAATAAGCGATCAAATTTCTTATCGATGTTTTTACTATCGCCCAACTTGATGATATGGTTACCCACCAGCGGAATCATTTCCATTTCCCAATAATCCTTACCATCTCTTACAATATCTAATTGCGCTACCTGTGCCGACCAAAATGGATTGGCATTGATAAAGGTTGCTGTTTCCTGCACACCTTTCAGCAATGCACTATCCGCTTTACTAAGCGTTTTCTTTTCCGGGAAACCGGTAAACACCGGCAAACGTGTGCTTAACTTATCCGACAACTGCATTTGTTGCTGCGACTCATCTATATAAAAAGAGCGGCCATTGGTAGTAAACACTCTCGCAATGGGACTGCGCTCTGTTACACTTACCTGCAACATATTTTTATTATCAAAATAAAGTCTCGCTTCCTTTATCCAGGGATTACCTTCCAGTAAATCCTCAATCTGCTGCAAATCAAAATCACCTTTTTTCTGCCCTTTGATAGCACCATCCGTAGCCGCTTTTACCAATTTCACAATATCTTTTTCATCCACAAACAAATCATTTCCTTTCACTCCCTTAATAGAAATCTCATAGCCAGCGCATACATCTTTACTCTGCTTACCCATTGCGGCTATGAGCAATAGCAACATACCACCTGCTGTCACCACCCATAGGCTGATGATCACTATTTTTCGAATGGCTGTTTTTGTATTCACTGCTTTCAGTTTAATAATATTTTCTTTATAGTCGGCACCAGTGTATCAATATCACCGGCACCCGCTGTTATCCATAACCGGGCTGTACCGGTTTTCTTTTGTTCACTAGCAATACGATCGGCTACTTCACTTTTATCTAACAATTGCACTTTCCCCTTTTCCATCATACTTGCCAACACAGAACTACTTACTCCTTCAATTGGCTTTTCTCTTGCTGGATAAATAGGCAATAGCCATACTTCATCTGCAAGACTAAGTGCTTCGGCAAAAGCAGCCGCAAAATCTCTTGTTCTCGTAAAGAGATGCGGCTGAAATAGCACTGTACATTTTTTCTCCATAAATAAAGATCTTGCTCCTGTCAACAACGCTCTTAATTCTTCAGGGTGATGCGCATAATCATCTATATATACTGTATCCTCCTGTTTTACGATATACTCAAAGCGGCGTTTTACTCCTCTAAAAGAAGCAACGGCTCCTCTTATTTTTTCTTCCTCTATTCCTACTAATAATGCAACCGTAACCGCCGCTACCATATTCTCCACATTGTGCATACCTCCCATATTCAACCGCAGGTTAGTTACTTTTTTATCGCCTGCTACTATAGTAAAATCATATCCTCCATCTCTCAAAACAATATTCGTTGCATACGCATCAGCTGTAACATCCTGCTGACTATAGGATAAATAGCCTTGCTTTTGCAATGCAGTTGTTTGCTTCAATCCTTTTTTGGCTACAACACAACCATCCGCTTTTACTTTTCCGGCAAAGCTGATAAAAGCTTCCTCTACTGCATCCGCTGTACCATAGATATCCAAATGATCCGCATCCATAGAAGTGATGATAGCAATATCCGGACTGAGCTTTAAAAAACTTCTATCAAACTCATCCGCCTCTATCACACATACATTTCGATCATCACTCCAAAAGTTGGTATCATAATTTGCTGCAATACCTCCCAGAAATGCATTACACCCAAACCCCGTATCCCGTAGCAAATGCGCCGTCATGGTAGTAACCGTTGTCTTACCATGTGTACCGGCAATACAGATATTAAAAGAACTTTCTGTAATCAACTGCAACACATCGCTGCGTTTGATTACCTTTTTTCCTGCTTCCTCATAATACGCCAGCTCTTTGTGATCTTTCGGAATAGCCGGTGTATAAACAATCAAGTCAGGATCTTTGGGAAGTAAATCCACCCGCTCCTCATAATGAATCGCCATTCCCGCTGCTTCCAGTTTTTCTGTGAGTGCTGTTCTGGTTTTATCATACCCACTCACCGCAACTCCCTTCGACTGAAAAAAACGAGCTATTGCACTCATCCCAATTCCACCTATGCCGATAAAATATACCTGTCGGATACCATCGAGCCCCCTGAAAGGGGAATTCATAAGGACGGTATTTATTGGATGTATCATTTACC
>CAZPPM010000172.1:0-5441 GCA_964588445.1 uncultured Citrobacter sp. | reverse complement strand
ATCAAGGGGTCAATTTGAAATGGCGAACAGGGGTCAATTTGTCTGGTATTTACAGTCAAATGACACTTTTTTGGCGTTTTTTTTTAAGGACGCCGGGCTCTGGCCAGCGAGCTTTTGCTCATGTCAAGGTAAGAAGCAATATGCTCCAGCTTTAACCGGTTTAGCAAGTGGCTATAATGCGTTTCAAAATACTGGTAGCGGGCAGCCGCGGGAGATATCCCGGTAATTTTTATTTTCTCGTCTTTGAGATGGCTGAAGCGCTCGGCAATAAGGGTTTTTATTTCCCGGGCTTCGGGGTATTTTTTTATCAGATAAAGTATATCGGCAGAACCAATGCTATACAGTTCGCAATTCTCCAGCGCTTGCAACCAATAGCTGCTTTGCTGTTGATCTACCAGGCTATCGGATAACAGCAGGGCATTATCCTCTGGCAAAAACCAGGTTGTGATTTCTTGTGTTTGCTGGCAACAAAAGCAGCGGACCAACCCTTTCTTGAGATACCAGGCGCTCTTAGGTATTTCCCCCGCTCGCAGCAGGTACTGGTTTTTGGCTTTTTTACTATAGTGCAGTGCCTTGCGCAACTCCGCTTGCAGGGGCGCAGAGAGAGGGTATAAGCGATTGAGGTAGGCTATTACGGTATCCATAAGCCAGGGTGTTAGCGGTTAAATGCAATACAGCAGTAATGCTTGCAACGGGATAAGGCTGTTCAATCGCAAGGCCGGTACAGGGAGCAAATCCGGAAAAGCAAACTAGATCTTTTTGCTACAGTGTTGCCAGTTGTGCTGGGTTCCCCTATGCAAGAAAGTATAAAGCTACACCCGTAAGGGGTGGAGGTGCTAGGGCAAAACGTACTTTTTTTAGGGCAAAACGTACTTTATTTTTTACAGTAAGGGTTTGGGCTTAGTAAAAGGCGGGCAACAAAATAGAAACGGGTAAATAGTAAGCGGCGTAGTTGTTTAGAGCGGTAGCCACCTAATCAGTAACAGAGATAAAATCGAAGCAATTCTCTACCGTTTTTTAGCGGTAGGGAGAATTGGCGGTTGTGATTTGGTTTCAATTTTTATTGTAGCTTCAGTCTTTAACGATTGAGGTCGATGACAAAACCAACTAGCTAAAATGAAAAAAATTACTGTTACTGCAGTTTTTTTCTGCCTGCTTTCCTTTGCTTCACATTCCCAAATCATGGTATCCAAATTAATAGGGAAAGAGGCCGCTAAGTTCGGCCTCGGGTATGGGCTATTTACGTATTTAGATTTTCCGTTGGCAAGCGAGAATCAAAGCTTCCGTATCGAGCTTATGAGTTTAGCCTTCTTTACAACCAAAGGCGAGAATTTTTTTACGTCTATGGCTGACTCCAAAGCATATATTTCGGCTAAACTTGGTTATAAGTATGTGTTCAGTGAAACACAAGCCGGCTTCTACCTTATACCTTCGGCAGGATTTTGTAGGGCGATTTCTATTAAGGAAGGGGAAGATGCGACTTATGGAGATGGTATTGCCGCTGCGCTTGAAGGAGGCTATTCACTAGCGGTTGGACAAAAAGGGCATACACTCAATTTCGGATTGAAGTATGAGTATGATCGGGGCAATGCTGCGCATACGATCCAATCATTGGGATTTCGCTTCTCTTATGCTTTTGGAATGTTTCGACGGAAAGGATAAGGAACAGTGCGATAAAAGCACCATAGCGGGCACGAACCTAAGTAGGCATGTCCACAAAAAAAGCCACTACAGCAGTAATGGCTTTTAAATAAAATTTAGCTGAGTGCTTAGATATCGAGTTTGGCATATTTAGCATGGCTTTCGATAAACTCTCGGCGCGGTGCTACTTCATCACCCATCAACATACTAAAAACGCGATCGGCTTCGGCAGCGCTGTCAATGGTTACCTGCTTGAGCGTACGTGTATCCGGATTCATCGTAGTATCCCATAGCTGGTCGGCATTCATTTCTCCCAACCCTTTATAGCGTTGAATGTTTACAGAGTCTTCTTTGCCTGCGCCTATTTTTTCTACCAATGCTTTGCGTTGGTCTTCATTGTACGCATATGCCTGCTCTCTTCCTTTTTTTACTAAATACAAAGGCGGTTGTGCGAGGTACACATAGCCCTGCTCTACCAGTGGTTTCATGTAACGGAAAACAAACGTAAGAATTAAGGTGGCGATATGGCTACCGTCCACGTCGGCATCCGTCATGATGATAAGCTTGTGATAGCGGAGCTTGGCCAGGTTTAATTCTTTAGGATCTTCCGGTGTGCCCACGGTAACACCCAGGGCGGTGTACATATTGCGGATCTCCTCGTTTTCATAAATCTTGTACTCCATGGCTTTTTCTACGTTGAGGATTTTACCTCTCAGCGGTAAAATAGCCTGGAAGCTACGATCGCGGCCCTGCTTGGCGGTACCCCCTGCCGAGTCTCCTTCGACTAAAAACAACTCACAGCGCTTAGGATCACGGTCGGAGCAGTCTGCCAGCTTACCGGGTAAGCCGCCGCCGGTCAATACCGTTTTACGCTGTACCAGTTCGCGGGCTTTGCGGGCAGCCGCACGGGCTTGTGCAGCCAGGATTACTTTATTGATGATGTTGCGGGCATCTTTGGGATTTTCTTCGAGATAAGCATGCAAGGCTTTGGATACCGTGCTATCTACCACACCGCTTACTTCGCTATTGCCCAGCTTGGTTTTGGTTTGTCCTTCAAACTGTGGCTCCGGCACTTTTACGGAAATGATAGCGCTCAATCCTTCCCGGAAATCATCGCCTTCAATTTCTACTTTGGCTTTTTCAAAAAAACCATTTTTATCGCCATAGCTTTTAAACACACGGGTCAACGCTCTGCGAAAACCGGCCACATGCGTACCGCCTTCAATGGTGTTGATATTATTCACATAGGAATAAATATGCTCGCTAAAGGAGCTGTTGTAATTCAGTGCTACATCTACCGCTACATTGGTGGCGGGGTCGTGCCCTTCTACATAGAGAATGGTGGGAATTAAAGCATCGCGGCCGGCATTATTATCCAGCATCTCTACAAATTCTACGATACCCCCTTCGCTATAAAATGTTTTAGAAAAAGCGACCTGGTTTTCATCTTTTTCCCGCAGATCGGTAAGGGTAATGCTGATTTTTTTGTTGAGGTACGAGAGTTCTCTCAATCGGCCTTCCAGTATATCCCGGTTGTAGATGGTAGAAGTGAAAATGCTGTTATCGGGCCAGAAATGAACTTTGGTACCGGTAGTGGTGCTTACACCAATTTCCCGTACGGGGTATTGCGGTACACCTATCTTGTATTGTTGTTCAAATATTTTTCCTTCCCGGTTCACCGTCACATGCAGGTCGGTACTTAATGCGTTAACACAACTCACCCCAACACCATGCAAACCGCCCGATACTTTATACGTGTCTTTATCAAATTTACCACCGGCGTGTAAGACGGTCATAACGATTTCCAGCGCCGATTTTTTTTCTTTGCTATTAATGCCGGTAGGAATGCCGCGTCCGTCATCTTCTACGGAAATAGAATTGTCTTCGTGGATGGTAACGAAAATGTTTTTACAATAACCGGCCAGGGCTTCGTCGATAGAGTTGTCAACGACTTCATACACGAGGTGGTGTAGCCCTTTTACACCTACATCGCCAATGTACATGGCAGGGCGTTTGCGCACCGCTTCCAGGCCTTCCAGTACCTGTATACTATCGGCACCATAACCGGAGGAAAGAGACGTTTGTTCTGTTGTTGCTGTACTCATAAATGGGGTAATGTCTTGTCGTTAAAAGGTAGGGGAAACAAGACCTGCAAATGTACGAAAAATAGAGGGGTTTACGGGTATAAACAGCTGCGAAACAAAACTGATTTATACACCTTTTCACCACAAAAAAAGGCAGGTGAAAAGGGCGTAAAAAAACCTGCAGCCATTGGCGCAGGTTTTCTCTAAAAGCTGCGGGTGGCGTAACAAAAGGCAGCGACCGGTTTTGGCTACTCAACCACAATAAACAGCCTAATTATCTTTTGACAATCTGTGCTACGAGGTCGGCTTCTGTAGCCACCTTGTTGCCTACATATACCGTTCCTTTCATTTCACAAATGCCGCGGCGGATAGGGGCGGACAACTCCATTTTCAGGACCATGGTGTCACCGGGCTTTACCATTTGCTTAAACTTGCAATTATCTATCTTAAGAAAATACGTATCATACTGCCCTTCGGGGCTTAGGTTAATAGCGAGTATGCCGCCGCATTGCGCCAGTGCTTCTATTTGTAATACGCCTGGCATAATGGGGTTGCCGGGAAAATGACCGGGAAAAAACCATTCGTTAAACGTGACATTCTTTACGCCTACAATCTTTGTATCGGTTAATTCAATGATTTTATCAATCAGGGCAAAAGGATAGCGGTGGGGAAGTGTTTTTTCAATGTATTGATGATCGTAGATAGGAGGTTGCGAAGGATCGTACACCGGTACATCTTTGGTATGCCGGTTCTTCTTGATGTGCTGCTTTATTTTTTTAGCAAATTCCACATTGGTACTATGACCCGGACGGTTGGCAATGATGCGGCCTTTTACCGGATAACCGATTAAAGCAAGGTCGCCAACAATGTCTAACAGCTTATGACGGGCGGGCTCATTGGGAAAACGCAATTCCAAATTATTGAGATAGCCTTCACTTTTTACTTCTATCGAATCTTTTTTAAATATTTTTTTCAGGCGATCCATTTCTTCGTCGCCTACTTTCTTATCTACGATAACGATGGCATTCTTCACATCACCGCCTTTGATGAGATTATGGTCGAGCAGCATTTCCAGTTCATGGAGAAAAACAAAAGTTCTGCTGACCGCAATTTCATCTTTAAAATCTTTCATGCGCTTGAGCTGCGCATGTTGTGTGCCTAATACCGGAGAATTGAAATCAATAAGTGTAGTGACCTGGTATTCCAACGCAGGCATGATAACCATCTCCACTCTTTTTACCTCATCATAGTGGTAAATATTTTCATCAATGCTATACCATATTTTGGCGGCATCCTGTTCGGTAACGCCGGCTTCCTGTATCAGTTCTACAAACGGCTGCGCACTGCCATCCATGATAGGAATTTCGGGCCCGTTGATTTCTATTAAACAATTGTCGATGCCCATGCCTACAAGCGCAGCGAGTACATGTTCCACCGTAGAAACCTTAGCACCATTAGCTTCCAGCGTAGTACCGCGGCTGGTGTCCGTTACCAAATCGCAATCGGCCTTAATAAGCGGTTTATTGGGAAGATCAATGCGCTGAAATTGGAATCCATAACCAGGGCTGGCCGGTTTTAACGTGAGGTCGGCCATGATGCCGGTATGTAAACCAGTGCCGGAGAGACGGGCTTCCGTTTTAATGGTATGTTGTTTATCAGGATTGAAATTCGATGCCATACTACAGTTTTGAGATGGGCAAAGATAAGGGTTAGCGC
>CAZPPM010000171.1:0-5452 GCA_964588445.1 uncultured Citrobacter sp. | reverse complement strand
TTTCAAGGCCGTCGTTTTTCATTTTCTTTTCCAGTATCTCTATCCTCGTTTCATACTCCGGTATCTGCAAGTCGGCACTTAAACCCCAGCGAAAACGACTCAATAAACGCTCCTGTACGCCATCCAAGTCCTTGGGCGATTTATCAGAAGTAAGAATAAGTTGTTTATGCGACTGGTGCAGGTGATTGAATATAGCAAAAAAAGCATCCTGCGATTTTTCAGCTTTAGCAAAAAACTGAACGTCGTCTATAATTAATACATCAACCAACTGGTAAAAATGAATAAAAGCATTGACATCATTCTTACGACTGTGATCAATAAACTGATTGATAAATTTTTCAGAGCTTACGTATAAAACAATCTTATTAGGATGTTGTTTTTTCACTTCGTTACCTATCGCCTGTGCTAAGTGGGTTTTACCCAACCCTACACCGCCATATATTACTAAGGGATTAAAGGAATTAGCTCCGGGCTTTTCTGCTACCGTTTTTCCCGCTCTTCTTGCCACCCTGTTACAATCACCTTCAATAAAAGCATCAAAGGTATACGTATGATTTAGCTGCGGATCAATATGCAGCTTTTTTAATCCAGGTATTACAAATGGATTTTTTACAGGATTATTTATAACAAGCGGAAACTCCATTTCATTATTTGAAGAATTTCTGTCACCAGTTGTACCCTGAATATTGGTAGTAAGCGGTTCGTGTTTGCCACCATTACCACTGTCTACCATAATTCTGTATTCTAACCGCACATCCTTACCTACCTCTCTTTTCAATGTTTTTGCCAGTAGTACAACAAAATGCTCTTCCAGGTATTCGTAAAAGAATTGGCTAGGCACTTTTATCACCAGCACATTGTCTTTAAAAGAAACCGGTACAATAGGTTCAAACCATGTCTTGTAATGCTGCCATTCTACAATATCCTTTATAATCTTTAAACAATTGGCCCAAACTGTTTCTGCATTTTTCTCCATCAGTAACGTTGCAGTTTATGTATCGGTTAATTATAGCTTTTCTTAAAAAAACGTCCTCTAAATCACCTCACAATTTATCAAAAAAATCTTTGACAGGACGGCGAATATCATCATTTCTTATTTAAAAAAAAACTTTTATTCACAAGTTTTTTACCGTTTTGATAAAAAAAGAAATTTGTCATTTTTTGGAACAAAAAATTTGGAAATATCCAAAATCCTTTCTTTCAAAAGATAGTCATTTTCTTAGTGCAGAGAGTTAAAAGAAGTACCAGTTTCCAAAAGTTGTCAGGGATAAAAGAGGAGTAATCAAACTTATCAAACAAATATGCGTTGACGTATTATCCTTTGTAGAGGCAAACAATTGTAATCAACACTTTCTATTGCTTATACTACCCTTATATGCACCGAAAGGTAAAGATATTTATAACGCGATACAAGAAAAAAGATAGCAATTGCCGTTTCTTTTTTTAAAAGAATTAATCCATTGATTTCTACGCTTCTCGCTCCTGACAAAAACACTTATATGCTTTGTTTTAAAATTATGGCACCATTCCTTAAAGTAAGACTTACATTTGTTTTACTAATTCTTGTTGCAGGATAAATACCTTGCCCATGCAAAAAATTGTTTCGTTAAAGCTGCTTCCTTCCGAAGCGGCCGATTCGTCTACCGTCATACAAAAAATAGCCGCTTCCGAGTCAGTAAAGCCGGAAAAAATCACCGGGTTTCATATCACCAAGCAGTCTATCGATGCCCGTGGAAAACAACCTTGGGTAAACTTAACCGTACAAGCATATATTGACGAGCCTTTTACCAATAGGCCACTAACTAGCTTTGCCTATAAAGATGTAACCAAGGCTTCTAAGAAGGTAATCATTGTAGGTGCGGGGCCTGCAGGACTTTTTGCTGCTTTAAAGTTGATAGAGGCAGGAATACAACCCATTCTATTAGAAAGAGGAAAAGATGTACGCTCCCGCAGACGCGATTTGGCTACCCTGAATAAAGAAGGTATTGTAAACCCGGAAAGCAACTACTGCTTTGGAGAAGGTGGCGCCGGTACTTATAGTGATGGCAAACTCTATACCCGTAGCAACAAGCGAGGGGATATCAATCGCATTTTATCCCTTTTTGTTCATTTTGGAGCAGAAGATAAAATTCTTTATCAGGCACATCCCCATATTGGCACTAATAAGCTACCGCAAATCATTACCGCTATGCGAAAGCAAATAATCAACTGCGGTGGTCTTTTCTTTTTTGAAAAAAAAGTAACCCGATTACTTATTGAGCATAATGCAATAACAGGTGTTGCAACGGAAAACGGCGATACATTTTCAGCAGCACATGTTATCCTCGCTACAGGACACTCTGCCCGTGATATCTATGAATTATTACACGCCCAAAATGTACAGATAGAAGCAAAAGCTTTTGCCTTGGGCGTAAGAGTAGAACATCCGCAATCGCTTATTGATAATGCCCTTTACCATTGCTCCGTTAAAAATGCGCTTTTACCCCCGGCAGCTTACAGCCTAGTGCAACAGGTGGATGGAAAAGGAGTTTTCTCCTTTTGCATGTGCCCCGGCGGCATTATAGCGCCTACAGCCACCTCTCCTGAAGAGCTGGTGGTAAACGGGTGGAGCCCCTCAAAACGAAATAACCCACATGCCAATAGCGGCATAGTCGTAAGTATAGATGAGCAACAACTGGCGCGATATAAGAATAAAGGAGCACTCGCCGGCATGTATTACCAGCAGGCTGTTGAAAAGAAAGCTTACACATATGGAGGAGGAAAATTTGTGGCACCGGCTCAGCGCCTCGTCGACTTTTGCGATAATAAACTTTCCGCCACGCTTCCTGACTGCTCTTACCTGCCCGGACTCAATGCTGTTTTACAAAAAGATGTGTTGCCCCCGGTCATTTATAAAAGCCTGGCAACCGCTTTCAAAGAATTTGGGAAAAAGATAAAAGGCTATTATACTAATGATGCAGTCGTAGTGGCTACCGAATCCCGAACATCATCGCCCGTTCGTATTCCTCGCAACCCTGATACATTGGAACATCCGCAACTTAAAGGATTGTTCCCTTGCGGAGAAGGCGCCGGCTATGCTGGTGGTATAGTGAGTGCAGCTATGGATGGCGAAAGAGTAGCTGCCGTAATTATAGACACATTATAAATGCCTTTTATCTTAGAAATTAAGCAGTTCATCACTAAAAAAATAACGGCTGCCGTAATTCGTCCTACTATTTTAGGATAAAAGCTATTTTTGACCCAATATATATTATACGTATGGCAATACTCCAATTAGAGCATCTCAAAAAATACTTTGCTACGCAAAAAGCAGTAGACGATATAAGCCTCACTATCGAAAAAGGTCAGATATTCGGTTTACTAGGTCCCAATGGAGCAGGCAAAACCACTTTAATTAGAATGATTACGGGTATTTTTTACCCGGATGAAGGCAATATCATTTTTGATGGTAAAAAGTTTGACCCCCTAAACGATATTGCTTATATCGGTTACATGCCGGAAGAGCGTGGATTGTATAAAAAAATGAAAATTGGTGAGCAGGCATTATACCTCGCCCAGTTGAAAGGGCTCTCCAAAACAGAAGCTACCAAAAAAATCAAAGAATGGTTTATTCGCTTTGATATGGAAACCTGGTGGGGCAAAAAAGTGGAAGACCTTTCCAAAGGAATGGGACAAAAGCTTCAGTTTGTAACTACCGTACTGCACAATCCCAAGCTTATTATTTTAGACGAACCTTTTAGCGGACTTGATCCGGTAAATGCCAATCTGATTAAAGATGAAATCTACAGGCTGGCACAAGGAGGTGCTACGATTATCTTTAGTACACACCGCATGGAACAGGTAGAAGAAATATGCGATCATATCGTACTGGTGAATAAAGGACAAAAAATACTGGACGGCACCGTTAAGAATATCAAAAATGACTTTAAAGAGAACCTGTTTAAAGTAGGTTTCAACCAGCCCATTTTAGCAGAGCATCTGGCAATACATCTTTTTGAGGTTATCCAGAAAAAAGAGAACGAAGTCATCATTAAACTGGATTCAGGGTATAGCAACAATGATGTGCTACAGTATTTTATCAATAAAGGTTTGCCGATTGAGTCTTTCCACGAAATTTTACCCTCGCTCAACGAGATATTTATTCGCCTTGTAGAAGGCACTCCTACAGCGAGACAGTTTCAGCAAGTAAAAGACTAACCGGTAAACAATCGTTTTTCTCCATTTACTTTCCTTATTAAGCATATAATATGAACAAAATAGTACTTATCATAAAAAGAGAATTTCTCACAAGGGTGCGTAAGCGTACCTTTATCATCAGCACCTTATTGCTACCTATTCTTTACCTGGGGTTAATGTTTGGCACAGGTTATTTGGGCGCCAAAAGTGTTACCAAATTACATATCGCTGTACTGGATTCTTCCGGCCTGTTTGACAAAGGAAGAATTGAAAGAGAAAATATTCGCAACACTTCCAGCATTCTTACTTTGGTAAGCGGTAATGCAGATACTTTACAAAAGAATTTCGCTGAGCAGGGTTTTGATGGTTTTATCAACATCCCGGCAAACCTTAGCATAACAGAAGGCACAGAAAACCTTTCTTTAAAAACCTCTCGCACGATTGGTTCAACTATAGAAGTAGAATCAAAATTCAATACCATTTGGAATGATATTAAATATGAAAAACTTGGTATTGACGAAACCAATAAAAACATTCTTACCTCCAGCCGGCTTACATTAAAAGCGCAAAATATCAATGATGAAAAAGCAGACTCCTCCATAGCCAATACGATAGGCCTTGTTTCAGGGTTTCTGATCTATTTCATATTGCTGGTATATGGCTCGCAGGTAATGATGGGTGTAATGGAAGAAAAAACAAACCGTATTGCAGAAGTAATGGTTTCTTCTGTAAAACCCTTCCAGCTAATGCTGGGTAAAATTATCGGTATTGGTCTTGTGGCGCTTACGCAGTTTCTATTGTGGATCGCCTTTATCTTTATTTTGTTTAACGTAACCAAGGCCAGTGGCAGTAGCAACGCCGCCCTTTCCGGAATGGTAGGTAATGTGCAGAATGTATTTACCAGCATCAATGTGCCGCTGATTTTGTTCTCTTTTGCCTTTTATTTCCTCGGCGGTTTCTTCTTTTATTCTTCTCTTTATGCAGCCATTGGCAGCACTGTTAATGAAGATATGCGGGAAGCCCAATCACTTAGCTTTCCCGTTACGATGTTGGTTATTTTTTCCATCATGTTGATGACAGTTGCGCTAAAAGATCCTTCCGGCCCGGTTGCTGTATGGAGTAGTATTATTCCTTTTACCTCTCCCATTGTAATGATGGCTCGCATACCGTTTGGCGTACCCGGCACAGTGCCTTGGTGGCAGTTAGCCGCTTCTATGGCTGCATTGGTAGGTGGATTTATATTTATGACATGGTTTGCCGGAAAAATCTACCGCAC
>CAZPPM010000170.1:0-5514 GCA_964588445.1 uncultured Citrobacter sp. | reverse complement strand
CCAGGTATTCCGGCATCCACATAATGAGTACTTTGTACTCGCTTTCAAAACTCTTTAGGCTGAGCTTGCGGATGATTTCATTGCATTCATGCGCAGAGATATTGCCTTGCTTATTTTCCGCACCGATGAATTGCAACCAGTCGTACACATTACCGTAAGGGTGTATTTTTATGAACTCCCGCCATTCATTGATATAGTCTGTACTTAAGGGCGGAGTGCCTGATTTTTTGGTAACTACCGGGTAGGAAAAATGTATATCAGGATGAACAAGCTGTTTCGCCTTTTGGCAGGCGGCGCATTCTCCGCAGGAATCGGTCATGAGTAATGGAGTCGCCGCTTCATCAGAGCCAAATAAAGAGATACCAGTGCCTGTATCCGGACGATTAAATTTTTCACATACTACCAATTGTGCAAAAGCCAGTGCCAGCGCCAGCCCGCCGCTACCTTCTTTTCCTAAAAAAATAAGCGCATGTGCCAGGCGGTTTTCCTGTAACAAATGCGGTAATTCTTTTTTCAGCACAGCCTGGCCTATTACCTCTTTGAATTGCATAGGTGGCGAAAATAAGATTTAAATAAAAAATCAAACCACTTGTGCATCGGTAAAAAGAAGATAGTGGTCTGTATTTAAAATGTAAAAATGAAGTTTATTATCGTATTACTCGTTAGTAGTATTTTTTTTAATAGACTACAGGCTTAGTGGTTTGCTTTTCCTACAGTAGTTGTAGTAAATAGTAAGATAGCCCCTAATTCACAAGCGGATAAAGCAGATGTGTACAAGGCCGGGACAGGATGGTTACTGGGCATAAATGCACAATATATTACAGATAGCCAAGTAGTGATTAAAGGGTGCGTTTCTTTTAATCGAAGGAGTTTTTCGGAAAATAAATTATCCATGCAAGATGTAAGCTTTATTAATCATTTTAGTTTGCAGGAGTTTTCTTTTGATTTGGCGATAGGTCGCCAACTACGGTTGTCTTCTATGGCGAACTTATTGTTGATGATAGGTTCAAGTTATTCAATGGCAGTAAGTGGGAGTAATAAGCAGGAATATTGGATAGCAGAGCCTACTTTTAGTCAGGGTATTCGGGATAGAAAAGTCCGATTTGGCAGCGGAGCGGAGGATGAATTTAAAAGATCGTATTGGGCAATAGTTCCTTCTATAGGTTTTTTATTGAAGGATAAATGGATGTCAACTATTACGTACTCACACGGATTAAACAATATTTTTCCCAACGAAACGCAGGGTGCTAAATATAGATATCGATCTTTTAAACTCTCAGTAGGTTATAATTTACATTCTCTTGTAAAAAAGAAAAGGGGTAGGGAAATAATTAATCGGAAAGCTTTTTAAGGTAGTTGCCTCTTAGTTCAGATATTTTAAAATCTCCGGGTCATCAGGTACTGTTTTAGGTGCAAAAACAGTAATCAATTCGCCTTTTTCATTGATAAGGAATTTTGTAAAATTCCAAGTGATGGGATTAGTAATACCTTTTTTAGCAGCTTCTTCTACCAGGTATTTAAATAAGGGATCTATATCATCCCCCTGTACCGATACTTTCTCTGCCATGGGGAATGTAACCCCATAATTCTTTTTGCAAAACTCAGCAATGTCTTCATTAGTGCCGGGCTCCTGTTGTCTGAAGTTATTCGCCGGGAATCCGATAATCACTAATTTATCTTTATATTTTTTATATAAAGCTTCCAGCCCTTCGTATTGCGGTGTAAGTCCACATTTGGAAGCTGTATTAACAATCATAATCTTTTTACCCTTGTAATCGGCGAGGTTAATTGTTTTTCCGTCAAGGCCGGGCGATTTGAAATCATAAATAGAAGCCCCTGTTAAAAAAACAGAAAGCAATAAAGTCATCAATGCTATTTTCATATGTATATCTTTTTATTTTTTGCTGTGCGCAAATAGATAGGTGTTAATAAAGAAAAGTACAATACACAATATACCCGTAAAGGTACAAAGCTACTATTTGCAAAAGCAAAAATGATGCTGAAAGCTATTGGCGTTCATAGCAACCCAGATCGGGAAGGCCAACGGACCGCGGGTTGCCGTCTAAATCAATAATGATTGCACTAGCAACACCTGCATTGATTGCAGGAGAATTATCTCTTAGTCGAAAATTATATTGCTGGCGAAAAGCATCAATGCTATCAAAAAGAGGCGGCTGGTTATTAATAGGATTAGGCGAAACGGTAACATGAGGAGGCGTTGCTGTTACTTTCCACAGTACCTGATCAAAATTGACGGTGAAAATATGGGCCGTGTTTTTTTGTATAGCTATTTCGTCTTCTTTAGTTCCTCCTTCTCCCCAAAAAATACAATTACGGAAAAGAGCTGTAGTGCCCATCGATGCTTCGCTGTCATTAATGGTAAGAACAGGATCTTTATGATTGATATAATTGTTGGAATAGGCAACAACAGTACAATGGGTAAAATTGTAAGTGCCTCCACGTAACAACTGTATATTTTTACCGCAATTGCTAATGAGTGTATTGACAGCATCTATGCTACTACCAATAGCCAAAATGCCTGCATCGTAACTATTGTCAATAATACATTGCTCGAGTTTTACTTTGGGGTTTGCATCAGTAGCTGGTGCCTCAGCTACAATAGCTTGGTAGGCATTTTTAATAACAGTATAACGCAGCTCATTGGCTTTGCTGGATGCCCGGAAGTAAATACCCGGCCAACTTGCAGGGTATAATGCATACGGATCGTCCAGTCGATCGCCGGTAAAACAAACCCGGTCAGTGGTTTCTTTTTCGCCTGTGGCAATGAGTGTTCCATCAATTATAATAGGAGCATCTGCATGGCTATGGATGCGCACGCCTTTATTTAGCGCAAGGGTTGTATTTTCTGCCACATATAAATAACCCATGATTACATAAGGTAAATCATTGCTCCAAACTTCGTCGGCAACTATCTCCTTGTTGCGTAGGAAGTGAGCATTTTGCCCCCAGGCTTCCAGTTGTACAAATTTTTCATTGCCATTGTACGTAATCGAAATACTATCTCTTATTACAAAAGGAATATTATCTGCAGAAGGATCAATGCTTACATTAACGAATACATAAATACTATCATTGGCGGCGATTTCGATATCATTAGCCGTTGTGGCAGCGGCACCATTTATGTTTAACTTAAAATAAGAGGAAGATCCACCCATCAATTTAATAGAAGAAAGCTTGAGTTGCTGGTTATTTTCGTTAATAATGCGAAAAGATTGTGTAATAGACCCTACTGTTGTAAAAACAGTATCGTATTTAAGTGTGTCTACCGATATAGAAAGCCTGGCATCTGGTGAAGTGATAAAAGAATCCTTACGGCAGGAAAAAATAAGGACTAGTAAAAGGAGAAAGGACAGGCCAACTGATTTCAT
Source organism: uncultured Citrobacter sp. (assembly GCA_964588445.1). Lineage (GTDB taxonomy): Bacteria > Bacteroidota > Bacteroidia > Chitinophagales > Chitinophagaceae > CAZPPM01. The sequence goes on along the minus strand of CAZPPM010000170.1, from coordinate 2,125 downwards.
ACGATAAAAATAATCAGAACTTCTTGTTTTTCTAAACCTTTAACGACCCGCCAGGCATAATGTTGCAATGCTGAGGGAAACATTTTCCAAAGCAAGTAGGCTTATCCCGCAAGCTTCTAACGTGGCGCCAGTTGTGACTACATCGTCTACCAGTAAGAGATGTTTATGTTGTAGTTTTTCCGGGTTGCTTACCATAAATTTTCCTTCTACATTTTGCCAGCGCTCTATTCTTCCTTTTTTCGTTTGTGAGTCAGTGTGTTTTATTCTTGTAAGGGCATCAGCGATAACCGGAATTTTCATTTCTTCTGCCATCCCGTGACAAAGAATGGCGGCTTGGTTAAATCCTCTTTTTCTTTCTTTGCCGGGAAACAAAGGAAGGGGTACTAATGCATCTGGCATAAACCGACTGTTTTGTAATAGAGAGGCTCCCATCAACCGGCCTAATTGCTGCCCCAGTTTTTTATTGTTTTTATATTTAAACTGATGCAGGAGTTGCTGTATCAATGACCGATGGGTAAAATAAAACTGCGCCGTTGCTGCCGTTAGGTTAATCCGTCCCCAGAATTTCTTTTCTACAGGATTAGCTGCAATTTTTTCAAAATGGGTGTAAGGAAGGTGGGCCATGCAGCGAAAACATATTTCACTGTCATTGTGCTGTAACGTAGCACCGCAGCCTGCACAAACATGCGGAAACAGCAAATGCAGAAGAGACGATTTTATCTCTTTTAGGTAGTTCATGGTTAGCGTTATTAGTAGCAGTAGAAGCACTAAAACAAATAATGGTACAACTCTTCCACCCGGCTCATGGTTACTATTTCTATGTTATACTTTTGCTTGTTGATACTTTTCTGGTTGTATTTAGATACAATGATTTTTTCAAATCCTAGTTTTTCAGCTTCAGCGATGCGCTGGTCTATTCTATTCACTGCTCTTATTTCTCCACTAAGGCCCACTTCGCCTGCAAAGCAGTAGCGATTATTCAATGGTACGTCTTCATAAGAAGACAACAGTGCACAAAGTACAGCGAGATCTATAGATGGGTCTTCTACTTTTATACCACCGGCAATATTTAAAAAAACATCTTTTACGCCAAAATGAAAACCACCTCTCTTTTCAAGAACGGCCAGCAATAATTGTAATCTCCGTAAATCAAAACCGGTTACGGTTCGTTGTGGCGTGCCGTATACTGATTGCGTAACCAAAGCCTGAACTTCTATCAATAAAGGGCGCATGCCTTCTATTGTGGCAGCAATGGCAATACCACTTAGCTGTTCTTCTTTTTGTGTAATAAGTATTTCGCTGGGGTTGGTTACGCCTCGCATGCCTGCGTCAGTCATTTCATAGATGCCGAGCTCTGCCGTACTACCGAAACGATTTTTTAGCGTACGCAAAATGCGATAAGCATAATGACGGTCGCCTTCAAATTGAAGTACCGTATCTACCATATGCTCCAGAATCTTGGGTCCTGCAATGTTACCATCTTTGGTAATATGCCCAATAAGGAAAACGGGAGTGTTGGTTTCTTTGGCAAAGCGTTGAAACTCGGCAGCACATTCACGTATTTGTGAGATACTTCCAGGAGATGATTCTATAAAAGGAGTATGTAATGTTTGTATAGAATCAACAATAACCAGTTGAGGTTTTAATTTTTTTATCTCCTGAAAAATAGTCTGCGTAGAAGTCTCGGTGAGTAAATAAAAATTGTCGTTGAGTAATTTTAATCTGTCTGCACGCATTTTAATTTGTAGCTCACTCTCTTCTCCACTTATGTAAAGAACAGATACATCTTTTAACCATAAACCATTTTGAAGGAATAGTGTTGACTTGCCAATGCCAGGCTCGCCGGCTACTAGTACGAGGCTGCCAGGAATAATGCCACCGCCTAGTACGCGATTGAGTTCTGCATCGGCTGTGAGGATTCTTTTTTCTTCACGAGCTTCGATCTGCTGCAGTGCAATAGTTTTTGTTTTTCGTTTTTCATCGGTGTAGTCAGTCCAAGTTGTATTTTTTAAAGGCTCTTTTTGAATCTTTTCTTCGACCATTGTGTTCCATTGACTACACGAAGGACACTGCCCCGACCATTTTACACTTTCATATCCGCATTGCTGACAGAAATATGCGCTTT
>CAZPPM010000169.1:0-5777 GCA_964588445.1 uncultured Citrobacter sp. | reverse complement strand
TAGAATGAGGGCTGATAGCATATTGCTGATTGTCCAGAAAAGAAAAGGTGTCAAACTGTTGTAACCAGTTCAACACCTTTTCCTTCGTATCCCGGAAACTTTCTACCGAAAAGATTTCTTTTTTCAGGATTGAAATATTTAACCGGATGATTATTTAATAATCATCATCCTCGCCATCAAAATCATCACTATCGCTAAACATGTCTTTAAATTCATCATCTACTTTAAAGTCATCGTCATCATCAGCAGATTTTTTTCCGCCTCCGGATGAACCACCTCCTTTTTTTCCTTTGGATTTAGGTACATCAAATTCATCAAAGTCAGGATCCCAGTTATCCTCTTCTTCTACTTTATCCCATTCGTCCACCTCATCCTCGCTCTGATCGTCATCATCATCGTCATCTTCTTTTTTTGACTTTGTAGCTTTCCCACCTTTTTTTACAGCAGGAGTTTCATCCAGATCTTCATCATCCAATTCATCATCTTCAAAATCTTCTTCTTCTTTTTTCTTGGGTTTGGAAGACTCTTTCTTGGCAGTTGGCTTACCTGCCCCTGCATTTGTTTTGCCTGTTACTTTTTTATCGGATTTTGCCATACCTTATGGAGTTATAAGTGTAAAATTTCAGCGAAGTTTTTAATTCGCCAAATTTTAAAAGATTTTTTTTTTACAATCTTACTTTTCCAAAGAAATCAACTGATCTCTACCGGGTCCGTTGGAGATATATTTTACTTCTACACCAAGATATTCATTAATATAAGACATATACGCCTGCATAGCCTCCGGCAGACTTTCTGCATCTTGTAGAACGCTGCTGGAAGTATTCCATCCCGCTAATTTCTTAAATATAGGTTCTACCGGTTGTTTATCCAGCCTAAAAGGAATTTCGATCGTTTCCTTACCATTTATCTTATAAGAAGTACATACTTCCAGCTCTTTAAATGCATCCAACACATCCACTTTTGTCATAATAACTTTGGTAACACCATTAACCATACAAGCGTACTTGAGGGCTACGAGGTCAATCCAGCCACACCTGCGAGGCCTACCGGTAGTAGCCCCAAACTCATTCCCTATTTTCCGCAACTCTTCCCCGGTTTCATCTTCCAATTCAGTAGGGAACGGTCCGCTTCCCACGCGGGTACAGTACGCTTTGGATACACCAAAAACGTCTCTTATTTTCTGAGGAGCGATGCCCAGTCCACTACACACTCCAGCAGAAATGGTATTAGAAGAGGTCACAAAAGGAAACGTACCAAAATCTATATCCAACATACTTCCCTGAGCGCCTTCCGCCAATACTTTTTTCCCTTTATTCAATTGATCGTTGATGAAGTATTCGCCATTGACGATATTTAGCTGTTTTAAAAATTCCAGCGCTTCAAAAAATTCTTCTTCCCATGCGGAAATATCTTCTGTAAACGCATAGTTGTCTAACAATTTTTGATGCTTCAAGCGCAGTTTGATATAGGTGGTTGTAAAATTTTTATCTAAAATATCTCCCACCCTTAATCCGTTACGGCCGGTTTTGTCCATATAAGCCGGACTAATCCCTTTCAAGGTAGAGCCTATTTTATCATTGCCCTTAGATTGCTCAGATGCTTTGTCCAAAGCTCTGTGTGTAGGCAATATTAAATGCGTTCTTTCTGATATAAACAGGTTCTTACGCAAATCAACACCAAAAGAAGCTACCGTATCACATTCCTTTTTAAGCGTCACAGGATCCAGCACTACCCCATTGCCGATAAGGTTTAATTTGCCGGGATGAAAAACACCCGAAGGTATTTGATGAAGTACTACTTTTTTATCCCCTACATACAAAGTGTGGCCCGCATTAGGCCCTCCCTGAAAGCGAGCAACCACATCATATTCTTTAGCAAAAAAATCTACAATCTTTCCTTTTCCCTCATCTCCCCATTGTAAGCCCAATAAAACATCTACCATAGCAATAAAATATAAATCTGTTAATCCCGGTAAATGATTTTTACCCTTTTCTTTTGTGACTATTCAGAACGTTACCGGACGTCCTTGTTTGCAGGCGCAAAAATAAGGGGTGTAAGCAAGAGGGATGCATTTTTATTTCGTTGAAATCCTGTTTTTATTCCACAAAAAAGGAAACTTATTAACGTACTACTATTATCCTACATCTTCCGTATCATATCGCTCCACTGACTCAATTCCTGGCAACGCTTTGAGGCGTTTTACGAGCTCGTCCAGTTCCTCTTTATCGTGCACAAACACTTTAATATTTCCTTCAAAGAGGCCTTCTTTTGCTTCCACACTTAAAGCGCTGATATTGATGCGCAGCTCTCCGGAAATCAGATTGGTAAGCTTGTGAATAACACCCACATCATCCATACCAATAATTCTTAAACCTGTAAGGAAGGAGATTTCCTTGTTTTTGGCCCATTTGGTTTTTACTACCCTATGTCCATAATTGGATAACAGCTTCGCAGCATTTGGGCAGTTAGTACGGTGAATAGTAAGTCCCTTTCCCGTAGTAACAAAACCAAATACGTCATCTCCCGGAATGGGCTTGCAACAATTGGCCAGATTATAAACAATCTTGTCGCTACTTTCTCCAAAAATGATTAACTCAGCATCTTTCTTAATAGAATGTGGTTGGCTTGCAAACTCCTGCTTGAAATCATGTAACGATTTAACAGGTCTCGGGGCTTCCAGCCTATCTCCTACTACTTTGAATTCTTTTATATCTTTTAAGTCAATATTCTTTACCGCTACCTGATAAAAAAGATCGAGATTGGATTGTAGCTTATACCAATGTACTAATTCATCTAGATTGGCCTGCGCCATAGAAGCGCCCACCCCTTCCAGCTTTCGCTGTACCGTATACTTTCCTTCATCAGCCACTTTCCTTTTTTCTTCCTTCAAAGCGTCTTTAATGCGGGCACGGGCTTTGGCGGTTACAATAAATCCCAGCCAGTCTTCCGATGGCTTTTGCTTACTGCTGGTAATAATCTCTACCTGATCGCCGCTATGTAGCTTATGGCTAAGAGGAACCAACTTGTGATTGACTTTTGCACCTATCGTTTGCACACCAATAGCACTATGTATGGCAAAAGCAAAATCCAAAGCAGTAGAACCTACCGGCATCATTTTCACATCCCCTTTGGGCGTATATACATAGATTTCCTCTCCTAAAAAGCTTGTTTTAAAGTCCTGCAGAAAATCCACACTATCCGTATCCTGGCTGCCTATCATTTCTCGTATCTGATGAAACCATTTATCAAAACGACTTTCATCAGAAGTGCCTTCTTTATATTTCCAGTGAGCAGCTAACCCTTTTTCGGCAATTTCATTCATGCGCTTGGTACGTATTTGCACTTCTACCCATTTCCCTTGTGGCCCCATTACGGTAATATGCAGCGCCTCGTACCCATTGCTCTTTGGGTTGCTTAGCCAGTCCCGCATACGTTCCTGCGACGGACTATATTTGGATGTAATAAGTGAATAGACCTGCCAACAGTCTTCTTTTTCTCTTTCCAGCGGGGAATCAAGGATAATACGGATGGCAAATAAATCATAAACCTCCTCAAAATCAACCCCTTTATTCCTCATTTTATTGGAAATGGAGTGAATACTTTTGGGGCGACCGTAAATTTCAAAAGTAAGCCCTGTTTTTTCCAGTCTTTCCTTAATGGGCCGTATAAATTCATTGATATATTTTGACCTCTCCCGCTTAGTTTCTGATAGTTTTTGCGCAATATCCCGGTAGGCTTCCGGCTCCATGTATTTCATGGCCAGGTCTTCCATCTCCGTTTTGATATTGTATAGCCCCATACGATGCGCCAGTGGCGCATACACATACACCGTTTCGGAGGCTATTTTCAACTGCTTTTCCCTTTTCATGCTACCTAGCGTACGCATATTATGCATTCGATCGGCCAATTTTATCAGGATTACCCGAGGGTCATCTGTAAGGGTAAGTAAGATTTTTTTGAAGTTCTCTGCCTGTTGCGATGAAGCATTAATATCTATTACGTTAGATATTTTGGTAAGCCCGTCAACGATTTTAGCTATTTCTGTCCCAAACTCCCTTTCAATATCTTCAAGGGAGATATCGGTGTCCTCTACCGTATCGTGCAGCAGGGAGCAAATAGTGGAACGTACGCCCAGCCCTATTTCCTCCACGCTTATTTTGGCTACCGCTAAGGGATGTAAAATATACGGTTCCCCGCTTTTCCTGCGCATGGTCTTATGGGCATCTGCAGCCATTTCAAAGGCTGTACGCAGCAATTTCTTGTCTCCGGGTTTAATTTTACTCTTAAGGGAACGTAATAGTGAACGATACTCTCTTAGTATCAGCTTTTTCTCTTGTTCGTCGTTTAAGGTATAGGCCGGTGTCTTCTCGATCGTCTCCATTCTGAAACTTAATTACTACGAATTTAAGAAAATCCGCTCTTTTTTTATTAGTTAAATACACTACATTTGCAACCCGATTTGAAAGTTTAACAGGGTATCCCGCTCTTTAAACAACCAATCCCGGATGTGGTGAAATTGGTAGACACGTCAGACTTAGGATCTGATGCCGCAAGGTGTGGGGGTTCGAGTCCCTCCATCCGGACACAACAAAGGTTTAATAGTTCAAAGGTTTAAGGGTTGCCTCAACATCCCGGAACATAACCTTAAACTATTAAACCTTTAAACTTTTAAATAACGACAATGGCAACAATTACGAGAGAGACTATTGCTCCACTCCACGATAAGCTTATCCTGAAAATGGAAAAGCAGGACTATCTGCCCGCTTTTGAAAAAGCATTAAAAGAATATAGCAAAAAGGCTAATATTCCCGGCTTCCGTAAAGGAATGGTTCCGGCCGGACTTATCAAAAAAATGTACGGTGCTTCTTTATTTACTGATGAAGTACTGCGTTCTGTTGATAGAGAATTGATTGGTTACTTGCAAAATGAAAAGCTCGACATTTTTGCACAACCCCTTCCTTTGGATACGGATCTTAGCCAGTTGGACATTAACAACCCGAGCGACTATATCTTTAATTTTGAAATAGGCCTCAAACCCAGCTTTGATCTTAGCGACTTGGCTACCGCCAAAACGATTAAATATAATGTAACGGTTACTGATGAAATGATAGACAATGAAGTAACTCGCTTACAAAATCGCTATGGTAATATGAAAGACCAAGACAAAGTGGATAGCGATGAAAATGTATTGACCATTAGCTTTACAGAAGCTGATGAAAACGGCGCGGCAATTGAAGGAGGTATTCAAAAAGAGAATTCTTTACTGGTAAGCTATTTTAAAGAAAGCTTCAGACCGCAATTAGTAGGTAAAGTAGCCACAGATACTGTAACGACTACTTTGGAAAATGCTTTTGATGAAAAAGAGCTTGACTTTATTCTGGGTGATCTTGGTTTGGATAAAGAAGATGCAGCAAATGCAAAAAAGAGTTTTATCCTTACTATTGTTAAAGTAGGCTTACTCGAAAAGAAAGAACTGAATGAAGAATTCTTTAACCAGCTTTACCCCGCTGGTGATGTAAAGACTGAAGAAGATTTCAAAAACAAAATCAAAGGAGAAATTCAGGTTTACTGGGATAGCCAGGCAAGAAACCAAATTCATGATCAAATCTTTCATGAGCTATCAGACAACACTTCTATTGATGTACCCGAAGACTTTTTGAAGAAATGGGTAAAAACACAAGGCGAAACGCCCAAAACGGATGAGCAAACAGAAGCTGAGTTTCCTACCTTCTTAAAGCAATTACGCTGGACATTGATAACAGATAAGATTGTACAGG
>CAZPPM010000168.1:0-5826 GCA_964588445.1 uncultured Citrobacter sp. | reverse complement strand
GCACAGGGCAGCGGGTACAGTTCATTTTTTTGATTTAAGAAGCTATTTAATTTTTATAATACTATGAGTTTATTAACTCCATCCCTTGGCTTTTTTGTTTGGACCCTGGTAGCGTTCATCATTGTACTTTTTTTATTGAAAAAATTTGCTTGGAAACCTATCTTAAAGTCGCTTAATGAAAGAGAGAGTAATATAGCCAACTCTATTGCCAGTGCAGAAAAAGTGAAAGCAGAGATGGCCCAAATGAAAAGTGAAAATGAAGCTTTGCTAGCTACAGCTCGTGAAGAAAGAGCAGCGTTGCTAAAAGAAGCTCGTGATATGAAGGATAAAATTATTAACGAAGCAAAAGAACAGGCAAAAACGGAGGCCAGCAAAATCATTGGCGAAGCCCAAGCAGTGATTAATACACAAAAAATGGCTGCGCTAACGGATGTAAAAAATCAGGTAGGAAAACTGGTAGTAGAAATAAGTGAAAAAGTACTCAGGAGAGAATTGGGTAATAAAGAATCACAAGAAGAGCATATTAAAAGCTTGGTAAACGAAGTAAAACTGAACTAATGTGTAAATGAGCGGATGTGTAAATAGGAAAGAAACTGACTTCTTATTTATCACAATAGCAAATTTCCAAATTAACAAATTTATATGCCTAATCCACGTTTAGCATCTAGATACGCAAAATCACTGATAGATATCGCGATAGAAAAAAGTCAGTTGGAATCCGTATTTGCAGATATTCAATGGCTACAGGCAGCCTGCAAGGGTAGTCGTGAACTGGTAAACCTTTTGCGCAGCCCCATTATTAAGGCAGATGCAAAGAAGAAAATATTAGATAGTGTAACAGCAGGAAAAATTGGTACAATTACCAATGCATTTACCGGGTTGCTTATCAATAAAGGAAGAGAGAGCAACTTGCCGGAAATCATTGATGCTTTTATCGACCAGTATAAGAAGAAAAAAGACATTCATACATTAAAGCTTACCACGGCATCACCTATAAGTGAGGAGTTGAAACAAGCCATAGTGAGCCATGTAAAAAATGAATGTGGCTTGGCCAATATTGAACTGGAAACCAAAACAGACGAAAAATTAGTTGGAGGTTTTGTACTGCAGGTAGAAGATAAACTGGTAGATGCAAGTATTGCATATGATTTGAAAGTAATAGCCAGGCAGTTTGAGAACAACGACTTTATATACAACGTACGGTAATCGAAATAAAAATCAACAACATACAACTATAATAATATGGCAGAGATTAAACCAGATGAAATAAGTGCGATACTGCGTCAGCAGCTAAGCAATTTCAACGCCAGTGCCGACCTTGAAGAAATTGGCACCGTATTGCAGGTAGGAGACGGTATTGCCCGTGTCTATGGCTTAGGTAATGTGCGTTATGGTGAGCTGGTAGAGTTTGAAAATGGTGTACGTGCTATCGCCCTGAATCTGGAAGAAGACAATGTAGGTGTGGTATTGATGGGTGAAAGCAAAGAAATAAAAGAAGGATCCAAAGTAACGCGTACGGGTAAAATCGCTTCCATCAATGTAGGAGAAGGGATGGTAGGACGTGTAGTGAATACGCTGGGTCACCCTATCGATGGTAAAGGACCGATAGCGGGTGAGTTGTATGAAATGCCATTGGAAAGAAAAGCGCCCGGTGTAATTTTCCGTGAGCCGGTAAAAGAGCCATTGCAAACAGGTATCAAAGCGATTGATGCGATGATTCCTATTGGTCGTGGACAGCGGGAGTTGATCATCGGTGACCGCCAAACGGGAAAAACGGCGATAGCCATTGATACTATCATTAACCAGAAAGAGTTTTTTGCCGCAGGCAAACCTGTTTATTGTATATATGTGGCCATTGGCCAAAAAGCATCGACCATAGCCGGTGTAATGAAAACATTACAGGATAACGGAGCGATGGAGTACACTACAATTGTAGCGGCTTCCGCATCTGATCCTGCACCACTACAGTTCTATGCTCCTTTTGCAGGTGCTGCTATTGGTGAATATTTCCGTGATACCGGTCGTCCTGCTTTGATTATTTATGATGACTTATCTAAGCAAGCTGTAGCGTATCGTGAGGTGTCGTTGTTGTTGCGTCGTCCTCCTGGCCGTGAAGCTTATCCTGGTGACGTATTCTATCTACATAGCCGCTTGCTGGAAAGAGCTGCAAAAGTGATTAACAACGATGAGATTGTTAAGAGTATGAATGACCTGCCGGATTCTATTCGCCATTTGGTAAAAGGAGGCGGATCATTAACGGCTTTGCCTATCATAGAAACACAGGCAGGTGACGTATCAGCATATATTCCTACTAACGTAATTTCTATTACAGACGGACAGATATTCCTTGAATCTAACCTTTTCCTTTCTGGTATACGTCCTGCTATTAACGTGGGTATCTCGGTAAGCCGTGTGGGTGGTAATGCGCAGATTAAATCCATGAAAAAAGTAGCCGGTACATTGAAACTTGACCAGGCTCTTTACCGTGAAATGGAAGCTTTCTCTAAATTTGGAGGAGATCTGGATGCTGCTACAAAGAATGTAATTGATAAAGGTGCACGAAACGTGGAGATTCTTAAGCAGCCTCAATACTCACCTTTTGCTGTAGAAAAGCAGGTAGCTATCATTTATTTGGGAACCAATGGTCTTATTAAAGATGTACCTGTGGCAAAAGTAAAAGAGTTTGAAGATCATTTCTTACTGGAAATGGAAAACAAGCTGCCAGAAGTAATGGCTGACTTTAAAAAAGGAAACCTGCCAGAAGAAGGATTGAAAAAAATGGTGGAGCTGGCAAATACGCTTATCCCTCAGTATAAGAAATAAGAAGTCAATTTTTAATAGCATTAAAGCCCCTTTTGTAGGGGCTTTTTTAGTGTAAAGCTATATTTCTTGTAAAACTATATAGTCCCATTTCATTCCATGTATTTGGGCTTAACCGGTTGTTAGAATCGGCAAAAGTCAAGAAAATTACGAAGACTTCCCTTGGGTAAAAAGTACCAATACCCTGACTATCTCCACCAAAAATTTATATGCAGGCAAAATCGAGTCGTATTTTTCCGTATCCAAGATGAACCATATATGATTAATAATCAGTTGTTTAGTAATTTTAAATTGCAGTAATTATTATTTTTTTGAAAAAATACTCGTAAAACTTGCATCAGTAAAAACCACATATTACTTTTGTTCTTGTTAGAAGATACCCTAAGAAAACAACGAAATCCGATACTGCGTAAGAACTTAATCCGACTAGTACTTCACGCATTATATATAGAAAGAACACGGTTTTCATTGTTTCAAGGGTTTTAAGAAAAGCACGCAATTACCCGTACCTCAACGAAACTAAAATGAAAACTAAAAATCTCGCCTTCAGAAGAAAGTTGAACAAAACAGTTCTGTTAGGAATTTTAAGTTTACTCAACATCTTATTTGCACAAGCACAAGCCACTCCAGAGCTTATTTTTCGTAATCCTGTTTTGGAGTCAGGAACAGCTGGAGCAGACAATGCAGTTTACCGCTTTTCTAATGTGACGAACAATGTGGATGCATTGGTAAAAATTGCAGGTAGATCTTCATCTCTGGTGAAGTTGGTAAATATTGACGTGAGTAATCATGGGTATGGGAATTCATTCCAGCCAGAGGTTACTTATAACAATGGGAGTGCTCAATCGTACAGAAACTGGTGGATGGACTTTGACATTAATTTTGTTAAAGGGGCAACCACTACGCCTGTTAATGTAAGTACTTTTAATGTGACAGCACTTGATGTAGATGGAGACGGTAGCAAGCTAAATGAATATGTTTCTTTCTACAACGCACATTCTTACTTAATGGAATCTAATACGTTGTTAAGTGTGCAGAATCTCCTTGACCTTGTTTTAAATTTACTTACACCAGGTCGTCAGTTTAAAGGTCCGGTAAAAAACTTTACCAATATAGACGTGAATGCTACGGAGGTAATGACAACAATTACTTATAATGATAAGAATACTTTTAGATTAAAAGCAGGTGCAGAGACAGGAAACGGTAGTTCAAATGCTGCAAGTCGTATGTATTCTTTTTGGTTTAAAGGTTTTGATTATCAGAATGCGGTTGAGGTTACATTACCTGTTGAGTTCCACAGTTTTGCTGCCTTATTAGATAATAATAGCAAAAAAGTAAATCTAAAATGGATAACTGCTACTGAAATGAACGTGAGTCATTTCGCTGTAGAGAAAAGCACTGATGGTAAAAATTTTACTGATATAGGAGTAGTGTTTGCAATAGGCAATTCTACTGAGGAAATGCAATATGCTTTTACAGATGACTTAGGTGCAAGGCAAAGTGGTGTTCTCTATTATCGCATACGCTCTGTGGACATAGATGGTAAAACACAATATTCTACTACCCGTGTAATCAACCTTACTCAATCAGTAAGTGCCGCAATTAGCATAACGACTTACCCTAATCCTGCTACTTCAGAACTTAGAGTGACTATTCCTGCTAACTGGCAAAACAAGAAAATTGTTTATGAGGTGGTGAATCAGGCCGGACAGGTCGTAGTTAGAAAGGATGTAAGCAATAGCAGCCAAACAGAAAGCCTGAGTATTAATCATATAGCCCCCGGTATTTACTTCTTACGAGCAGCCGGTAATGGTGAAACAGCGCAACAAAAGATTACCAAACAATAGAGACAAATTCCCGGTTGAGAGGCCGGGTTTTTTTAATTATTTTGGTTTATGTTATAAACTAATTTATTTTTGTTTTTTCAGAATATGAAATCTATCAGCGTAGGATTATTGACGGTATTCTTATTGGGCAGTATAGAGCTGTTTGGGCAGGTGGTAATAAAAGGTAGGCTTGTTGACAATAAGAGTCGGGCTATACCCAATGCCAGTATTACTTTAAAAGATACTTACGACGGAGCAACCTCCAATGAGCAGGGAGCTTTTACATTTCAAACAGATGAGAACGGGGAGCAATTATTGGTTGTTACGGCTATTAATTATAGAGCGTATGAGCAAAAGATAAAAATAGGTACAGGAAAGAACGACACAATTCAATTAACGATTCAGTTAAAAGAAGAAATTACAGAATTGACTGCTGTAATGATTACGGCAGGTTCATTTGAGGCAAGTGATAGGAAAAGGGCTGCTGCTGTATTAGATCCTATTGATATTGTCACTACGGCAAGTGCCAATGGAGATATTACCGGTGCGCTCAAAACATTGCCGGGAGCTCAGCAGGTAGGCGAGAGCGAAGGCTTATTTGTAAGAGGAGGTACGGCTGCGGAAACAAAGACTTTTATCGATGGCACGCTGGTTAATAATTTTTTCTTTAGTAGTGTACCCAATATTGCACAGTTCAGTCGTTTTTCTCCGTTTATTTTTAAAGGCACTGTTTTTAGCACAGGTGGTTATTCCGCTTTGTACGGTCAGGCTCTTTCTTCTGCACTTATATTGGAGTCTATTGATATCCCAGAACAATCTTCCGCTAGTGTTGGTTTATCGGTAATTAGTGCCAATGCGGGTTATCAGCATCTGGCTAAAAATAAAAAATCATCCTGGGGAGCAAGCTATAGCTATTCTAATCTGGGATTGGCTTTTAAAGTAATAAAGCAACGGCAAGATTTTGCTACAGCTCCTTATTACCATAATGCGGATGCGAATTTCCGTATTAAAACTTCGAATAGCGGTATACTCAAGTACTATGGATATTTTAGTAACAATAAGCTAGCGTTTACTACAAAAAGCATTGATACTATTGGCTATCTCGACAAATTTGCCATTGGAAACGATAACTTTTATCATAACCTTTCCTGGCGGGAAGTGATTGGCAGAGGGTGGAGAA
>CAZPPM010000167.1:0-5853 GCA_964588445.1 uncultured Citrobacter sp. | reverse complement strand
AAAATGATTGGATGGTAGGCGGCAACTTGCGATTGAATACATCTTCGTCTAATACAGAGATTGGATTTTCTCCCAGCGCCGGTCTTTTTGTGATAGATAACCTTGCTATAGGAGGAAATGTTTTATTAAACTATTCCAAAGCAGGGAATAATAAGCGTACGGACATTGGTGTAGGGCCATTTGTAAGGTATATATTTACCAGCCAAAATAATGTGCGACCCATTATTCAAACATCCTTAAATTTTTTAAGTACACGGAATGAAACGGGTACTACTTCCAATACGCAAAATGGAATAAACTATTTTATTGGTGGTGGTGCTTCTGTCTTTTTGAGTGATAAAGTATCTATTGACGGACTAATGGGCTACCAGCATAGCAAATACAAAGGCTTTGATGGCTCTGGAGGATTCGCTTTGAATATCGGTTTCCAGATTTATTTGCCTAAAAAATAAAATAAGTAATTGGTAAATGATACTGCCTGAGGTGTTCTATCTCAGGCAGTATCATTTTGTATAGCTACAGCTTTTTTAACATCCATATACTACAACCGGTATGACCACTATTACCCAGTGGTCCGGGTAAATAAGTAAAGCCATATTGCTCATATGTTTTTAAAGCATTTTTAAGCTCAGGCATTGTTTCAAGATAAACTTGCTGATAACCGAGTTGAGTGGCCACATCGAGAACATGTGTAATAAGGTATTTTCCCAATCCCTTGCCTCTTGCCTGAGGTAAGAGATACATTTTTACAAGCTCGCATGTAGCCGTAGGTAAATCGGGTGTAGGGAAAAGGCCGGCTCCTCCTACAATTTCATTATTTACTATAGCAACAAAATAAGCTGATTTCTTTTCCAGGAAAATATCATATAAGGAATCGGTAGAAGCATCGTAGTAAACAGTTCCCGGATGGGCTGCCTTAAACTCTACCAAGGTGTCTCTTATAATTTTTGCAAGAATAGGATTATCGCCCGGTTGGATAGGCCTTATGGAGAAGTCCATGTTATGCTTATTTTAAAAGATCATCCATATTTCGATTCTGTGCTATTTTTCCGCTTTCTTCCAGCATGCGCATTTCTTTGGCGTCCCGTAAAAAGTCGGAAGCGAAAATAAAATCATTGAGGCGCTGATTTTTGCTAAAAATAATTTCTTTATTAGATCCTTCCCATTCTTTGTCGCCCTTATACATGTAGAGAATATAGTTTCCTATCTCCATCACACTATTCATATCATGTGTATTGATAACGGTAGTGATATTGTATTCGATGGTAAGCTCTTGTATAAGTTTATCGATCACCAATGATGTTTGGGGATCGAGTCCGGAGTTCGGCTCGTCACAAAAAAGATATTTTGGGTTTAATACAATCGCACGAGCAAGTGCCACTCTTTTTTTCATACCTCCACTTAACTCAGAAGGGAATTTCTTATTCGCATCTACAAGATTCACTCTGTTCAATACCTCGTCTACTCTTTTTTGTTTTTGAGCATGCGTATCTTTCGTAAACATATCCAGGGGAAACATAACATTTTGTTCTACGGTTTGGCTGTCAAACAACGCTGACCCCTGGAACAGCATACCGATTTCTTTTCGTATTTGCTTTTTCGCATCGCCAGTCATGTCTACAAAGTTGACCCCGTTATAAAGGATCTCGCCTTTGTCGGGTTCAAATAGACCAACGATACATTTTTGCAAAACTGTTTTACCACTTCCGCTAGCGCCAATAATAAGATTGCATTGGCCGGCTTTCATCACAGCACTTACATCATTAATGACAACCTTATCGCCAAAACTTTTCTTTATGTTTCTTACTTCAATCATACGTACCGCTATTGCGTAATTAGAGTAATAATGCAGATAAGATGTAATCTGCAAACAAAATAAGAATACAACTTACTACTACCGCTTTCGTACTGGCTCGTCCTATTTCCAGCGCTCCGCCTTTTACATAATAACCATAAAAAGCAGGGATGCTGCAAATGATAAAGGCAAAAGTGTACGATTTTGCCAGCGAAAAAAATACATTATAAGGGATAAATTCTTGGACCAAGCCGTTGTCAAATACCTCCGTAGGTAAAATTTTTGCAGCACTGCCTGCTAAGCGACCGCCCCATATCCCCAGTACCATTGATAAAACAACCAGCAAGGGAATCATCAATAAACCCGCCAGTATTTTAGGCATAATAAGATAAGACTTCGTATTAATTCCCATAATTTCCAGCGCATCTATTTGCTCACTCACACGCATATTACCCAGTTCGCTTGCTATTTTACTGCCCACTACTCCTGCGAGTACAATACAGCTAAGGGTGGGGGCGAACTCAAGAATAACTGTGTCTCTTACAATTTGCGCAATTGTAGATAAAGGAATTAAAGGTGAGACAAGCTGGTAAGCGGTTTGTAAAGTAGATACGGCTCCTATAAATACGGAAATAATGGTGATAATGCCTAGCGAGCCAATGCCTATGTCGGCACATTGATGCATGAATTCCTTCCAAAACATTTTTCTGTTTTCCGGTTTGGAAAACATGCCTCCTAGCATCATAAAGTAGCGGCCTATATCACGGATAATTCTCATCGACAGATTTATATTGTAAAGTACAATGAAAAGTTGAAACACACAATGTAACAACTTTTCATTGTGGCAAAAGAGCAGTTAACGCTATAAGTCCCTGCTTACTTTCTTAAACTTTTTCCACCAGCCCGATTTTTTTACGATCTCCTCCGTAGGAGAATTTTTGCATTTAATTTGCGCATCCATTACAGCAATAAGCGCCATGCTTACAATACTTCTTACGGAACTTCCCAATTGTAAAATATGTACCGGTTTTTTTAAACCCAATAGAATAGGACCAATCGCATCTGCTTCTCCTAACTCTTTTAAGATATTATATGTAACGTTTCCGGAAGCAAGATTGGGGAATATAAGTGTATTTACATCCTGATCTACAAGTTCCGAAAAGGGATAGTTTTCTTTTAGTAGTTCTTTGTTAAAAGCAATATTGGCCTGCATCTCTCCATCTACTATTAATGAAGGCATTTTCTCTTTTACAATTTTTCTGGCAGTAGCCACCAGTTTGGCTTCGGGTGAATGACTGCTTCCAAAATTAGAGTAACTCAACATGGCAATGCGAGGTACAATATTAAAATGCTTTACTTCTTTAGCTACTAATAATGTAATTTCTGCAAGCTCCTCTGCTGTGGGGTTAAAGTTGACGGTGGTATCTGCCAGGAAAAGAGGCCCTTTCTTCGTGAGCATAAGATACATGCCTGCTATTTTATTCACGCCGTCTTCTGTTCCTATTACTTCAATAGCAGGTCGTATTGTATCAGGATAGTTTTTGGTAAGCCCTGAAATCATAGCATCTGCATCGCCGCATTCCACCATCATAGCACCAAAGTAGTTTCTATCACGCATTACTTTCTTAGACTCATAAGCATTGAAACCCCTCCTGTTTCTTTTTTGAAAAAAGATTTCAGCATATTGTTTTCTTTTTTCTTCGGTGCTTTCATCACGCGGATCAAAAATGGGCAGGCTTTCAATATCTATCTGATGCTCGGCGGCCATTTTCTTAATCTTTTCTTCATTTCCCAATAGAATGGGATAGCCGATACCTTCTTCAAAAACAGATTGAACAGCTTTTAAAACTTTAAGGTTATCTGCTTCTGCAAAAACGATGCGCTTAGGGCTACGGCGTGCTTTATTGCCCACATAGCGCATTATCTGGTTATCGAGGCCGAGTCTTTTGCTAAGCTCTGTTTCATACTCTTCCCAATTAGTAATAGGATGCTTGGCTACGCCACTCTCTATAGCCGCTTTTGCTACAGCCGGCGCTACCGTCATGAGCAATCTTGGATCAAGTGGTTTGGGGATAATATAGTTTGGCCCAAATGAAATGTTCTTATCATTATAAGCCATGTTCACAACATCAGGAACGGGAGATTTTGTCAGTTCCGCCAGTGCTTTCACTGCTGCCATTTTCATGGCTTCATTTATTTGCGAAGCTCTTACATCTAGGGCTCCACGGAAAATATAAGGGAAGCCCAGTACATTATTTACCTGATTAGGATAATCGCTACGTCCCGTTGCCATAATAACATCTTTGCGTACACTTATCGCATCTTCCCAGCTTATTTCAGGATCGGGGTTGGCCATGGCAAATACAATGGGATTTTTGGCCATTGATTTTACCATCTCTTTGCTTACTGTATTGCCTGCGCTAAGCCCTATAAATACATCAGCACCTTTCATTGCTTCTTCCAGCGTAATATCTTTAGAGGTGGAAGCGAATCTTTCTTTTAGTTCATCCATATCTGTACGCCCTTTGCGTAACACACCCTTGCGGTCAAACATTAGAAAGTTTTCATACTTTGCCCCCAGCGCTACATACAATTGTACACAAGCCATCGCTGCCGCACCAGCCCCGTTAACTACATATTTTACTTTGTCTATTTTTTTCTTTTGAATCTCTAACGCATTTAGTAAAGCAGCAGCACTGATGATAGCCGTGCCGTGCTGATCGTCATGCATTACAGGAATGCTCAATTGTTTTTTTAATTCCTGCTCTATGTAAAAGCATTCAGGTGCTTTAATGTCTTCCAGATTGATACCACCAAATGTAGGCTCCAATGCTTTTACAATTTGTACAAACTTTTCAGGATCCTTTTCATTTATTTCAATATCAAAAACATCAATGTCGGCAAAGATTTTAAACAATAAACCTTTCCCTTCCATTACCGGTTTACCTGCTTCCGGGCCTATATCACCAAGACCGAGTACGGCTGTACCATTACTGATAACGGCAACGAGGTTGCCTTTGGCGGTATATTTATAAACATCTTCTTTGTTAGCGGCAATTTCTTTGCAGGGTTCTGCTACTCCGGGTGAGTAAGCAAGAGAAAGATCCCGCTGCATTTTATATTCTTTTGTAGGGATTACTTCAATCTTACCAGGTCTTCCTTTAGCATGATATTCCAGCGCTTGCTGGCGATGGGAGTTTTTTTTCATCAGTTGTGCGTTTCTAATTTTTACCCAACCATTTTGGCCGGATAGGAATGAGTTGCAAGGTACGAAATAAAATAGCTTATGATAAAGAATAAATAAGTAGTGCCTTTATTATCACTAAGTTATCGTGGTTGAGAAAAAGGAGAAAAAGAAAAAGTTAGAAAAGTTTTGCAAAAGAAAAAGGAAAGTTTATGTTTGTGCTGTACTAGATAAATAGTACACTAAAACAATAGTGAAATGATTGATATTAAAGACCTTCATTTTTCTTATAAAAGGAAGAAAATCTTTAACGGCCTCAACCTTACCCTGCAACCCGGATACATCTATGGTTTTTTGGGAAAAAACGGAACGGGGAAAACAACATTGCTGCGGAATATCGCTGGTTTGCTTTTTCCTTCGCAAGGTAAAATCAATGTGTTGGGCTTTGATCCGCAGAAGAGGAAACCAGCGTTTTTGCAAGAGTTATTTATGGTGCCAGAAGAGTTTTACCTGCCGGATGTGAGTATTGCAAAATTTGTGGATTGCAATGCTTCCTTTTATCCAAAGTTTAGCGAAGGTCAATTTGATAAATACCTAAAAGAGTTTGATATACCGCTGTCCAATAAGTTGCAACAAATGAGTTATGGTCAGAAAAAGAAAGTGTTGATTGCTTTTGGTCTTGCCTGCAACACTTCTTTATTGCTCATGGATGAACCCACTAATGGTCTCGATATTATCAGTAAGAGCCAGTTTCGCAAAACAATGGCTACCGCTTTGCAGGATAATAAATGCATTTTAATTAGCACCCATCAGGTAAAGGATTTGGAAAACCTTATCGATCGAATAACGATTATTGATGAGGGTAAGATTTTGT
>CAZPPM010000166.1:0-5944 GCA_964588445.1 uncultured Citrobacter sp. | reverse complement strand
CAGGCCCTATCATAGAAGGCAATGTAACGATAGAAGAAATGGGCGTTCAAATATTAGAATACTGCATTAAAGCAGCAAGTGGTGAAGTAATACCCAAAGCCGTACAGTTGAATCAGGATGATTTTATACCGTGGAAGCGAGGAGTGAGTTTGTAATATAAATGATTATTAATTTATACCAACTAACAAACAAATTTATAGCCGAACAGGCATAGACAAAACAATGGAGCGTCGCAAGGAACGATAGGCAATGTACAGGGCGATGACTCAAAAAAGAAAAAACGTATGAAGCCATTTTTAGATGAAAACTTTTTGTTGAAAACAACAACGGCAGAGCTGCTTTATCATGAGTATGCTAAGCCTATGCCGATCATAGATTATCATTGTCACCTACCCCCACAACAAATAGCAGAGGATTTACAATTTGAAAATCTTACTCAAGCTTGGTTGTATGGTGATCATTATAAGTGGCGGGCGATGCGAGCAAATGGAGTGGAAGAAGGCTATTGCACCGGCAACAAACCGGACGCGGAAAAATTTGACCAATGGGCGGCAACGGTTCCTTATACGCTACGCAATCCATTATACCATTGGACACACTTAGAACTACAACGTTATTTTAATATTCACCAAGTATTAAACCCAGATACAGCTCGTGCTATTTATGATGATGCATCAGCTAAGCTGCAATCACCAGACTATTCCGTACGCAACCTATTGCGTAAAATGAATGTGAGAGTCGTTTGCACTACAGACGATCCCATAGATACATTGGAATACCATCAACAACTAAAAGAGGATGGTTTTGAAATCCCTATTCTTCCTGCTTTTCGTCCCGATCAGGCGATGAATGTAAGCAATGCTTCAAAATTTAATAGCTATTTACAAAAGTTGGAAGCTACTACCAATATTGCCATTTCTTCTTTTGATGATTTTTTATACGCACTGCAAAACCGACATGATTTTTTTGCTTCCATGGGTTGCAGCGTATCTGATCATGGATTGGAAGAAATTTATGCAGATGATTTTACCGGATCAGAAATCAATAGCATCTTTCACAAAATACAGGGAGGAAAAGAGCTTAATGAAACCGAAGAGCGCAAATTCAAATCGGCCATGCTGATACATTTTGCCGAGTGGGATTGGGAAAAAGGATGGGTGCAACAATTTCATTTAGGCGCTATGCGAAATAATAACTCCCGCATGCTGCATACATTGGGTGCAGATACGGGATGGGATTCCATAGGCGATTACAAACAAGGAAGATCCTTGTCAAGATTTCTTGATAAACTGGATGTCAATAATAAATTGGCAAAAACAGTTCTCTATAATCTCAACCCTACTGATAATGAATTGATGGCAACGATGATTGGCAACTTCAACGATGGATCGGTTGCCGGTAAAATACAATGGGGATCGGCCTGGTGGTTTTTGGATCAAAAAGACGGCATGACAAAACAAATCAATACGCTTAGTAATATGGGTTTGTTAAGTAAGTTTATTGGTATGTTGACCGACTCAAGGAGTTTTCTTTCTTTTCCGCGGCATGAATACTTTCGCCGTATTTTATGCGATTTGATGGGCAGTGAAATAGAAAAGGGAGAATTACCCAATGATGTGAAATGGATAGGACAGGTAATACAAGATATCTGTTATAACAATAACTGTAATTATTTTAATTGGCCTGCTACGCAAACAGCTACTGCATCGAAATAAAAGACGGTTACTAATTAATCAATGCGACAAATGATATTTTGTTTTGGAGAATTATTATTACGCTTGTCACCTGTATTAGATAGACAATGGATAAAAGAAGCTAATCTTCCTGTATATATAGGCGGTGCAGAGCTGAACGTTGCTACAGCACTTGCTTGCTGGGAAACACCGGTACGCTATGCAACAGCCTTACCCGATAATTACCTAGCAAAAGAAATTGTTGCTGAAATTGGTACAAAAAAAATAGACACTTCCGCTATTCATTTTTCCGGCAATCGCGTAGGGTGCTACTATTTACCACAGGGTGCTGATTTAAAAAATGCAGGCGTTATCTATGATAGAGCCTACTCTTCTTTTTGGGAGTTACAACCTGGGATGATAGATTGGGATAAAGCACTGGAAGGTTGTAGCTGGTTTCATTGGAGCGCCATTAGTCCGGCGCTAAATGCATCCGTAGCAGCAGTATGTTTAGAAGGTATAAAAGCAGCAGCAGCCAAAGGACTTACGATCTCTGTAGATCTTAACCATAGATCAAAGCTGTGGCAATATGGTAGTGCGCCAGTAGAGATAATGCCGGAAATGGTAAGCTATTGTCAGGTGATAATGGGCAATATGTGGGCAGTTGAAAGTTTGCTGGGCATCACCTCACCCCTTGCTTCAAGTATAGGTAAAACAAAAGACGAACTCATTAAAGCAGCAGGTGAAAGCCTGCATAGCTTACAGCAGCACTACGCTAATGCTACTACATTCACCTATACTTTTCGACTGGATAATACCTATTGGGCTATGTTGCAGCAAGGATCGCAGCAGTGTATCTCTCCCGAGTTTGATATAACTCATGTTACCGATCGTATTGGGTCAGGCGATTGTTGCATGGCCGGTTTGATATATGGTTTGTACCATCAACATACACCACAGAATATTATTGACTTTGCAACGGCAGCGGCCGTAGGCAAGCTGAGTGAAAAAGGAGATGCAACACGGCAAACAGTTGAAGATGTACAACGGTTATTAAATAAATAATATGGACAGACAAGCATCTATCATCGCAAGCATACAGCAGCAAGGTATACTGCCACTTTTTTATCATAGTGATAAGCAGGTATGTGTGGAAGTAGTAAAAGCCTTATACGCGGCGGGTGTAAGAGTGATTGAATTTACCAACCGCGGAGAAGCGGCGTATGAAAATTTTACCGCCCTTGTACAACTTAAAAAGAAGGAGCTTCCTGATTTGTTACTGGCGGTAGGCACCATTCGTACAGGCGAGCAGGCCAATCGTTTTATTAACGCCGGTGCTGATTTTTTAATAAGCCCGGTATTTGATGCCGATGTATGTGATGCCGCTTATTTGCAAAAAGTATTATGGATACCCGGTTGCATGACTCCTACCGAGATACATGTAGCAGAGCGGGCGGGATGCCAACTGGTAAAGCTATTTCCTGGGAATGTATTGGAAGCGGGTTTTATGAGTGCCGTCAAAGAATTGTTTCCGCAAATGAATTTTATGCCTACCGGCGGTGTAGAAGTCAATAAAGAAAATATAAGCGCCTGGTTCCATGCAGGCGTGTGTGCTGTAGGGTTGGGAAGCAAACTCATTAGTAAAACTATTTTGGAAAATAAAGACTATGCAGCCATCACGAAAAATACCCAAGAAGCGATAGCTATTGTACAATCAATAAAAAAGTAAAACGATATGCAGCCAACTATTGGAAATAGTAAAATGACAACCTACCGATGGTCAATTTGTGCTTTACTATTTTTTGCTACAACTATCAACTATCTGGATCGTCAGGTGCTGTCATTGACATGGTCTGATCATATTGTTCCGGAATTTCACTGGACTAACAGTGATTATGGAACTATTACAGCCGTTTTTTCTATTGTATATGCTGTGTCTATGTTATTTGCGGGACGGTTTGTAGACTGGATGGATACAAAAAAGGGGTTTTTGTGGGCCATTTTCATCTGGTCTATTGGCGCCTGCATTCATGCTTATTGCGGTATTGCTACCTCGGGGATATTAACCGGTAATTGGTTTGTAGGATTTGAAGAAGCCAAAGAAACAATCGCAACAGTAAGCGATATATCACTGGTGGTATCTACCAGCGTAACATTATTCATTATAGCTCGCGTGGTATTGGCCATAGGAGAAGCTGGTAATTTTCCGGCTGCTATCAAAGCTACAGCCGAATATTTCCCCAAAAAAGACAGGGGTTTCGCTACAAGTATCTTTAATGCTGGCGCGACGATCGGTGCTTTAGCAGCTCCATTAACCATCCCTTTTATTGCTAAAGCCTGGGGATGGGAAATGGCTTTCATTATCATCGGTGCATTAGGTTTTATATGGATGGGGTTTTGGGTTTTCATGTATAAAAAACCACATGAACATCAAAGAGTAAATCAGGCCGAGCTAGAATATATTAACCAAGATGATAAAGAAAATCTTGTTGCAGATAAAATAATACAAGCACCCACCAAAAGAATCTCCTTTACAAAAGCAGTTAAGTATAAGCAAACCTGGTCTTTTGCCGTAGGTAAATTTATGACGGATGGTGTGTGGTGGTTTTTTCTTTTCTGGACACCTGCTTATTTGAAGTCAGTACATGGTTTGAATGCGACAGAAAGTGCACCGCAAATATTTGTACTATATCTTATCACACTATTGTCGATTATTGGCGGATGGCTACCTACTTATTTTGTAGATAAAAAAGGAATGAATCCCTATGCTGGTCGCATGAAAGCCATGCTCATTTTTGCTTTCTTTCCCTTACTCGCATTATTAGCACAACCATTGGGAGAGCATTCGGTTTGGTTGCCTGTCATTATTATAGGGGTTGCCGGTGCTGCGCATCAGGCTTGGTCAGCTAATATATTTTCAACAGTAGGCGACATGTTTCCCAAGTCGGCGATTGCTACTATAACAGGTATAGGCGGCATGGCTGGTGGTATTGGAGCATTTATAATTAATAAAAGCTCGGGGATATTGTTTGACTTTACACAAAAAAACTGGAGTAAAATAGATGGTGTAGCTTTATTAGAAAAATATCCTCAATTGCAAAATGCAGATACGGCTAAACTTTTTTTAGAGGAACAAAGTCGGCTCTTAGGAATTAAAATTGCAAGTATAGAAGATTTATTAAAAGCGATAAAAGCATCTGGAATAGAAGTAGTAAACGGCATTAATTCTGGTTACATGATTATTTTTTCAATTTGTGCAATTGCCTATCTAATAGGATGGTTAATTATGAAATCACTTGTACCCAAGTATAAACCGATAACGGATTTGTAAAAGAGTAAGAAATAATTTTATTATGACAGCTTCATTCTTTAATTACAGTTGGACAATTATACTTATTGTATTTACAATCGTTTCTTGCGGACAGGTTGCAAATAACAATAGTGATAGTTCAAAAGTTAGCACGGCTACTGTTGAGCCTGTGGATACTTCTTTAATTGCCATTATTCCCTTTGACAATTCAGAAGACGGGCCATTTGACAATACATATCTCCCTTCAACTTTGACACAAGACGACATTGAAAAAATAGAAGTATTAATGACAGCCTGTATAAACAAATACAACAACAACCTTTCATCTGATAGTAAACAGTATTTTACAATTGAGCTAGCAAAAGAAAAATATAAACGACAATACGTTGCTGTTACAAATAAAAAAGGTGAAAAAGAGGTGTGGATCAATTGCCTTTGTCGGGCATATAGTAATAACTGGAAAACTTCAATTATCCTAGTTAACGACGGCGGTAATTGCTATTTTTCTCTGAAAATCAACTTGACAAAAGAAAAGTGTTACGAATTATATGTAAACGGCCATGCGTAACGGCAGAAACTGCTGCTTATATTGTATTATATATACGGTAGAACAAATGCGTTCTTAATTTTAAATCAACAGTGGAACACAGAATTCAACCACACCACATTGAATATACCTCCACTACTAAAAAAGGTTTAGCGTATAATACACTAAACCTTTCAACTTTTTAATTATTGACCGCTCTTCTTTCTTACAATAACGAAACACTTCTTTTCACAAAGGCTGTCAGCTCCGCACCGGTGAGCATTCCTTGTGATAGCAAGGCCAAATCAAAAGCTTGCTTGGCTAATGCTTCTTTTTCCGGCTCACTTTCCACCTGTGCCAGGCGAATGATTAGCGGATGATTTCCGTTCACTGTTACTTTATAGCTATCCGGCATATTACCATAAAAGCCCATCA
>CAZPPM010000165.1:0-5965 GCA_964588445.1 uncultured Citrobacter sp. | reverse complement strand
TAACTAAGGAGAATTTAACACCTGCATGACGTTGGCATTTATGTGCAATCTCTTGCGGCTGCTCGTCGCTTTCAATAAACATATCGACACCGGCTATCTGCTCATTTCCATTCTCTACGGAAACCATCATCGAGTTTTGTAACAATTTAAACGGAGTAGGTGTGCCAGGTTTATTAGCGATGATTTCTTTAGCACCTACAGCCGGTTTTTTTCCAAAGTTGGCAATGATAGCATCTGCAAAGGCAGTAGTATTGACCGATGGAATAGATTTATCGCCAAAGTCGCCGGTATGTACACCGCTTTCCAGCGTATACAACAAAGCATTTTCAATGATAGCTGCATTTTCTGTAAGTCCTACGTGGCGTAGCATGCCCAACCCGCTTAATAATAATGCCGTAGGGTTAGCAATATTTTTACCGGCAATATCAGGAGCCGTACCGTGTACAGCTTCAAAAATGGAAATGTGATCACCAATATTTGCCGAAGGAGCAAACCCTAATCCGCCTACAAGACCGGCGCACAAATCGCTTACAATGTCTCCTTGAAGATTCGTGAGCACAACTACATCAAAGCTATCTGGTTTTGTGACGAGCTTCATGCAAAGATCGTCTACGATAATATCATCGGCTTTTAAATCAGGATATTCTTTAGCTACTTCGTAGAAGCATTCTAAGAAGAGACCGTCAGTTATTTTCATGATATTCGCCTTATGTCCACAACTGATTCGTCGGGCATTTTTTTGGCGAGCCATTTCAAAAGCATAACGAATAACCTGCATACTTCCCGGTCGGGTAATAAAACGACGGCTTAGTGCTACATCATGCGTAAGCATATGCTCAATACCGCCATAAGTATCTTCAATGTTTTCTCGTACTACCGTAATATCAATGGGGATACCGGCTTTGCTAAATACCGTATCCACTCCATGCAGGCTTTGAAACGAACGCTTATTGGCAAAGGTGTTCCATGTTTTTCGAGCTGTTACATTAATGCTTTTTACACCTTTTCCTTTTGGGGTTTCCATCGGCCCTTTAAATAAAAGCCCTAGCGATTCAATGGATTGCTTAGCTGCTGGCGTCATTCCATTGTTAAATCCTTTATCAAAAACCCATTTTCCCATCTCAACAAATTCATATTCAAGGGGAGTATTGTTGGCTTTAAAAATTTTTAGAACGGCATCCATGATTTCCGGACCAATACCATCTCCTTTAGCAACAGCTATTTTCATATTTATAGGGGTTAAAATTTACGAATAGAAGTCGCAAATTTACGATGCCCCTGTTAAAATACAGCCTTCATTTACCTCCAAGGAAAAATTTAATTATATTTACTGAAATTGCAAGTATGAGCAGTCTTATATCTGAAGGTGTACAGGTGAGTGTGGAAACATTTTACCAACCGGATTATAGCAATCCAATCCAATCAGAATATATGTTTGCTTATCGCGTCACATTGGAAAATCACAATGCTTTCCCTGTAAAATTGCATCGCCGCTACTGGCATATTTTTGATAGTAATGGCAGTTATCGTGAAGTAGAAGGCGAAGGGGTGGTAGGGATACAACCCACTATTCTTCCAGGTGAAAGTTATCAGTACATCAGCGGTTGTAATCTAAGAACCGAAATGGGAAAAATGGAAGGGACTTACCAAATGGAAAACGTCGAAACCAAGAAAACATTTCAGGTGAGTATTCCTTCTTTTGAAATGATAGTACCCATGAAGAATAATTAATCTACTATATGTAGATTCCACTATGCTCGCTTTATTTTCTTCGTCCTTTCTTTTAATAATGCAATCGCCTGTTCCTTACTACTGAACATTCCATTAATGTTCACCAGATTGTCGGCCAGTTTATCGTATCTCTTGGTTAATAAGAATAAAAAGATATGGAGATAATGGATGCCATCAAATACAATCGCTTTGTTAGCCGCAAACTCATCTTTACGTTTTAAAAACTCAACCGGCATTTCTGTATAATGCATACCGGGTCGTAAATGATGGATGATATGATACCCGTCATTCCAGCAAATCTTATTGTAGGGAGTATTGATGCAGTTAATAGAACTTTTGTATAAATTATGCGGTTCTAAACTGTCAACAAATGAATGCTGTGTCCAGTTGCCGAGCATCATTACCAGCCTCGCAAATAAAAGTGGTACTATAAATACAACCAATGTAGCTTTCAGATTAACAAAGCACATCGCAATGCAAAAAGCTATATATACATATTCTCCAATGGTGAAGCGTGTATAAAGCTTCTTTCTTTTACGATAGTACAGATAAAGAATGGTATTCTTAACGCCTACAAACAAAAACTTGAAAAAGTAGCTTAAGAAACCTCTTACGCTATCCCGCTGATAGCCCATGGTACTACTTGTATCATCTTCCAAATTATTCTCAATATGATGCATGCCCATATGGTGGCTGAAGTAGCCTTCCGGTGCATGCCCAAAGAAAGGACAAACTATCCAAGTAATATACGTATGCAGCCATTGGTAGGGTTTTTTGAAACATTTGCGATGGCAAATGCAATGGAACATAAGACCAAACCTTCCTTTGAAATAAAATTGCGATAGATAGAAATAAGGGATTGCCACTGCCCACCACCAGGCTCCGTGTAAAACAGGGGTGAACAATAGGATAGCAACAGGAATTACTGTAAGGTGAATAACCGTAAGTAAATAGATAAAAGGCAAATCACGCTTATCGTTCATGATGCGTAACCAGAACTTATCATAGCCTGTTAGTTCTTTTGGAGAATAGGTGGGATCGGTAATAGTCGATAGCGTTTTCATTCTTTGCCTTTGTTGTGAGAATCGTTGATACGCACAATATAGGGAAAATGAACTGAACAGATTCCTATTTGGGTTTGTATTTTGCTTCCTCCAATATCTCTTTGGCGTTTGCCTGCATAAGTGCCGTAGGGCTTATCTCTTTTTTCTTTTCGGCATATTTTTTTACAATTTGCCAACCTATCCAGCTCCCCAGATTACCGGGCGACAGTTCTTGTGAAAACCCTTGTGTAAAAGGCGCTTCGCCTAAATAAGTTTGTATGGTAAAAGGATCGTTAGAGTATAGGTTTTCGTTCTTAACAATATAGCTCCATATTAATCCTTCGTTTTGTTGGCACCAGGCAAGTTGGAGGCCGCTATACCCTGTTTTTAACGAATCATGTTGTGTAGGTAAAAACTTATCCAGCAACCACCAATGCTTTCCTCTTTCTATCATTTGTTCAATAAGTGGTTTGGTTTTGCTATTGTCTGGAAAAATGTCATCTACAACTAGTTTCATAACATCAGCCGGTATATATTCTTTTGCAAAACGTACACTGCGAAACTGTGGGACTACATTGTTGACAAAGAATTCATCCTGGTACAGAGAAAAATTTTTCCCCAAATAAAACTGCAGGCTGATACCCATAAACCCCGGACCTATAAAATTGGGTGTGTATTCTCCATTACCCATACGGGCAAGATCTTCTCTGGAGTTCATAGGGCCAATAATAGGATAAATCTTTTGCGGTACTTCGTACTCAGGAAAATAATACTTAGCCAGCTTTAGCGCATCTACGATGGAAGAGTGTATGTTGGAGAAGTTTTTATATATCTTTTGAGACGAATCATAAATAGGTTTATACAGCCTATAAAAGGTTTTAAGTCCTTCCGGTTCCTCTATTCCTACAATGTTTTGTAGATAAGGGCCTAATAATGCCGGGTATTTTTGTTGTAGCTGTTGCAGGCCGGCCTCGAGCGATACCGTATCTATACCGAAAAAGTCATTATCAAATCGTTCAACAGTCGTTTCTATATTGATATGAGAGGTACTGGGTATATTTTTATTGTCTTTGCAGGCAGCGATACACACTACCATTGCAAGGATAAATATGATTTTCTTCATAGCCATTCTAAACGTTAAGGATGCTGCAATGTTGTTTGCAAAAGTATAAAAATCAGGTTCGACGTTAATAAGGTCGTATTCAGTAAAAAATGGAATACAAAAGTCGTATTGTAAATTTGCATAAAGAATCTGCGAAACGCATGAAAATAGCAATAGCCCAGCAAAATTACCATATTGGCAATTTTGAAGAGAATACAAAGAAAATCATACAGGGAATAGCATGGGCTCGTCACCAGGGAGCTGATCTGGTGGTGTTTTCTGAGCTATGTATTTGCGGGTATCCGCCCCGCGATTTTCTCGAGTTTGATGATTTTATCAATAAATCGTACGAAGCTGTCCGGCAGGTTGCGGAGTATGCAGATACCATTGGCGTGCTGATAGGCGCTCCGGCTCGTAATCCGCGCAAAGAAGGGAAGGACCTCTTCAATGCAGCTTTTTTACTGTATGATAAAAAAATACAGGCAGAAGTGCATAAAACCTTACTGCCCAACTATGATATTTTTGACGAGTATCGCTACTTTGAACCAGCTTATGAATGGGATGTAGTGGAGTTCAAAGGGAAAAAATTAGCTGTTACGATCTGTGAGGATATTTGGAATATGGGCGAGAATCCTTTGTACCGCATTACACCCATGGAAATGCTAATTGGTAAGCAGCCCGATGTTATGATTAATCTTTCTGCTTCTCCCTACAATTATGCGCAGGATACTGTACGAAATAGCCTTATCAAAGCACACACCTTGAAGTACAGTTTACCCATGATTTATTGCAATACGGTAGGGTCGCAAACGGAAGTAGTATTTGATGGGGGAAGTTTGGTATACGATAATGCAGGAAATAAGGTAAAAGAGCTGCGTTATTTTGAAGAAGATTACCAAGTGGTGGATTTTGCAGATATACTTACGACAAAAGCACCTCAAGTAGAGGAAAAAGTATTTTTTTCTGCGATGGATGTAGGGATGGGGCAGGATACGCTGGCTTATCTTACCAGCGAGAAAAATATGGAAGAAATCTATCAGGCATTGTTGATGGGGATAAAGGATTATTTTGCCAAAATGGGCTTTACCAAGGCTATACTTGGAGCTTCGGGGGGTATTGATAGTGCTGTAGTACAAGCGCTGGCTGTGGCTGCATTGGGAAAGGAAAATGTACGGGCTATCCTCATGCCTTCTCCCTTTTCTTCTACCCACTCTGTAGTGGATGCAGAAGAGCTTAGCAAAAACCTAGGCAACCTCTATACTATTTTGCCCATAAAAAATGTGTACGATAGCTTCCTTCAAGAGCTGTCACCCTTATTTAAAGATCTGCCTTTTGGCGTAGCAGAAGAAAATATTCAAAGCCGATCGAGAGGAAATTTATTAATGGCTATTGCGAATAAATTCGGATATATTTTATTAAATACGTCCAATAAAAGTGAATTGGCTACCGGCTACGGAACGTTGTATGGAGACATGGCAGGAGGCTTGGGTGTATTGGGTGATTTATATAAAACACAGGTATTTGCTTTAGCACGTTATATCAATCGAGACGGAGAAATCATTCCTGAAAATATTATTACAAAACCGCCTTCGGCAGAGCTAAGGCCTAATCAAAAAGACACGGATAGTTTACCCGATTATGCTATACTGGATCGCATCCTGTATGAATATATTGAGTTAAGAAAAGGGCCCAAAGAAATTGTGGCCAAAGGATTTGATAAAGCATTAGCGGATCGGGTATTGCGGCTGGTTAATACGAATGAATATAAGCGCAACCAGTTTTGCCCTATTATACGCGTAAGCTTTAAGGCATTTGGTATAGGAAGAAGAGTGCCTATTGTAGGCAAGTACCTTTCTTAGTGTTTTACATAAAACGTTACCGTTGTTGCCGGATAAGAAACAGTCATAAGGATTTGTTCTAAAGTCATAGGGTTTCTCCAAAATAAATTTTTTATTTTGAGGTTTTAAGGTAGAAATACTAAAAAAAGCAAAGTATTTACCTTTGCATCCCATATCGGCAAATAATTTGCTTAATCGAGATGGTATTTTTGACACAAAATCAAGCCCATGTTAAAAACCGCAGAGGATAT
>CAZPPM010000164.1:0-6041 GCA_964588445.1 uncultured Citrobacter sp. | reverse complement strand
ATGTACGGGATAAAGTTTCTGCAGCGCTACGCTCTCTCCCACCCGACTTGGAAGCTCCACCGGTTGTATCCAAAGCCGATGCCA
Organism: uncultured Citrobacter sp.; assembly: GCA_964588445.1. Taxonomy (GTDB): domain Bacteria; phylum Bacteroidota; class Bacteroidia; order Chitinophagales; family Chitinophagaceae; genus CAZPPM01. The sequence continues at coordinate 5,957 of CAZPPM010000164.1, read as the reverse complement.
GCTCCGATGCTATTTTATCCATGACGGTACAAAGCAATACCCGTAATCAATTACAAATAACAGAATACGCCAATAATGTATTGGTAGAACGCCTGCAAACAATTCCCGGCGTAAGTGGTATACAGATATGGGGAGAAAAACGCTACGCCATGCGTATATGGATCGATCCTGTAAAGCTTACCGCCTATGGATTGACACCGGGAGATGTACAGAATGCCTTATTGCGGGAAAACGTAGAGCTACCCTCTGGAAAAATTACTGGCAACTCAACAGAACTCACGGTAAGAACATTTGGCCGCTTAAATACAGAAGATGAATTTGCCAATGTTATTATTGCCAACGTAAGTGGTGCTGATATTAAAATAAAAGATATTGGTGATGTTGTACTGGGACCGGAAAACGAAGAGTCAATCTTAAAAGAGAGCCAGATACCCATGATCGCACTGGCGATTGTACCGCAACCGGGCTCTAATTATGTTTCTATCTCCGATGAGTTTTATAAGCGATTAGAAGATATAAAAAAAGATGTCCCGGATGACATTAAGATCAACATCGCATTAGACCAAACGAGTTTTATTAAAAATTCTATCCTCGAAGTAGAAGAAACACTGATTATCGCTATCGTATTGGTAATACTCATTGTATATCTATTCTTCCGCGACTGGCTAATTGCCTTCCGTCCTCTTATAGATATCCCTATTTCACTTATAGGTGCATTTTTCATTATGTACCTTATGGGGTTTACCATCAACGTACTATCATTACTGGCTATCGTACTCGCTACAGGGCTCGTAGTGGATGACGGTATCGTTGTGACGGAAAATATTTATAAAAAAATGGAACGAGGCATGGGTAAATGGCAGGCCGCTGTAGAAGGTTCCAAAGAAATTTATTTTGCCGTCATCGCCACTTCTATTACGCTGGCCGTTGTATTTCTTCCTATCGTTTTCATGCAAGGATTTACCGGAAGGCTTTTCCGTGAGTTTGGTATCGTAGTAGCCGGAGCTGTATTAATTTCTGCTTTTGTATCTCTTACACTTACTCCTGTACTAAATGTAAAGATGGCCAAAAAGAATGTACATAAGCATTCCTGGTTTTATCTTAAAACAGAGCCCTTCTTCCGCGGTATGGAAAACGGTTACGAAAAGTTATTGAGTTCTTTCATGAAAATAAGATGGATGGCGCTTGTATTAATTGCAGCTTGTATTGCCATCATTATTTTCATCGGCAGCAACCTGCAACAAGAACTAGCTCCTATGGAAGACCGCAGTCAGTTTCGCCTACAACTGAGTGCACCGGAAGGCACCTCTTTTGATGCAATGGATAAGTATGTAGATCGTTTATCCGGTCTCATGCTTGACTCTGTACCCGAAAGTCAGATTGTACTTTCTGTTACTTCTCCCGGCTTTACCGGATCAGGAAATGCCAATACCGGTTTTGTAAGAGTAAGATTAGTAGAGCCTACCGAGAGAGAACGTTCGCAACAGGATATCGTTAACATGGTTAACCGAAACCTTCCTAAATACAATGAAGGTCGCGCTTTTGCTATACAAGAACAAACTATACAGGTAAACAGAAGAGGCGGTCAGCCAGTATCATTTGTTATACAAAACAACAATTTTTCAAAACTAACAGAAGTGCTTCCTCAGTTTCTGGAAGAAGCCGGCAATAGTGATGTACTACAACAGGTAGACTCAGATTTAAAGTTCAACAAACCAGAACTACGTGTAGTAATCGATCGTTTAAAAGCCAGTGAGTTGGGGGTAAGTGTAAACGATATTTCACAAACCTTACAATTAGCCTATAGTAACCGCAGGCTCGGCTATTTCAATAAAGATGGAAAGCAGTATCAGGTAATGGGACAGGTTGCCCGCAGCAGTCGCGATGATCCGGATGATCTTAAAACCCTTTTTGTACGCAACAACCGGGGTGAAATGATAAGTATGGATAATCTGGTGAATGTAGAAGAAGCCAACACGCCCCCTACGATCTACCACTTCAATCGGTATAAATCAGCGACTATTTCTGCGGGATTGAAACCTGGGAAAACAATTGGTGATGGTATAAAAGAAATGGAACGCATTGCCAGCAAACTGTTAGATGAAACGTTTGCCACATCACTATCCGGATCTTCCCGTGATTTTGCAGAAAGTAATAGCAATACTTCTTTTGCCTTTTTGCTGGCTATCGGTCTTATTTTTCTGGTATTGGCAGCACAATTTGAAAGCTTTGTAGATCCTATCATCATTATCATCACCGTTCCGCTGGCCATTGCAGGTGCCCTACTATCCTTGTGGCTATTTGGGCATACACTCAATATTTTCTCGCAGATTGGTATCATCATGCTTATTGGATTAGTGACCAAAAATGGTATCCTCATAGTTGAATTTGCCAATCAAAATAGAATGAAAGGAATGCCAAAAACACAGGCAGCCATTTATTCCGCAACGCAACGACTTCGGCCTATCCTGATGACTAGTCTTGCGATGGCATTAGGCGCTTTACCTATTGCTTTATCGCTGGGTGCTGCTGCCACCAGTCGTATTCCACTGGGTGTTGTTATCGTAGGCGGTATCCTATTCTCACTGATACTCACTTTATTTGTACTACCTGCTATGTATTCTTATATGTCTGGTAAGAAAAAATTAAGTGAGATGGATAAATTGTACCCTATAAAAGAAAACGTAGCACAACCTGTAACAGAAGAAGCAGCTATATCGCATTAATAAAAGCATATTTGCATACGAATGAGAACTATTTGCATCAGCCTATTGATAGTATTGTTTAGTAATACCTCCTTATTGGCGCAGGAACGCATTCTTACTTTAGAAGAAGCAATAGCTACTGCCTTGCAGAATAATTATGATATACAGTTATCCAGAAATGATTCTTTGGTAGCAGCGTTGGATTACTCCTATAGAAACATGCCTTTTTTACCTACGGTAAATGGTACGGCTAGTACTACCTGGAATAGCAACAACCAACGACAAACGCTGGCCGATGGATCCAAAAGACAACAGAACGGTATTCGTTCTCATAATTCGGCCGCTGCGCTTGCTTTAAACTGGACTTTATTTGATGGATTAAAAATGTTCGCCACGCGGGAAAAAGCTTCTGAAATGCTTGTTCTTGGATCACTAAGCATTAAAAATCAAATTATCAATAGCGTAGCTAGTATCATTACCAGCTATTATGATATCGTACGACAAAAACAGCAGTTGAAAGCCGTTGAAGAACAAATTGCCTTAAACGAAGAAAGAGTACGTTTATCACAATATAAGTTAGACATAGGCACTGGCGCTAAGCCCGATGTATTGCAAAGTAAAGTTGATCTCAATGCACAAAAATCATTAAAGCTGCAACAGCATACATTAATTGATCAATTAAAAGAAACCCTGAACCAGTTGATGAATACTGCCGCCGGTACCGCTTTTGAGGTAAGTGATTCTATTCCTCTTCAAACCAATTTACAATTGCTGGAAATACAGAAAGGATTGGAAAGCAATAATCCGCAATTACAGGTTTCACAAAAAAATATTGACATCGCCCACCTTACCTTAAAAGAAAGAAGAGCAGAGCTATGGCCTACTGTTTCTTTTAATAGTGCTTATAACTATAGTAGAACAGATAATAAAACAGTTATCAACCCCTTCTCCCCTTTATTCAATCAGTTTAATGGACTTAATTATGGTTTAAGTGCTTCTATTCCTATCTTCAACAGGAGCACTACCCGAAGATTGATACGACAAGCCCGGCTGGATGTACAATACCAGGAATTATTTTATAATAACCAGCGCTCACAAATCAACTTAGCCGTATTGAATGCCTACAAAACATACGATCAACAAAAAAAAGCGCTAGCATTGGAAGAAGAAAATATCTTATTAGCCAGAGAAAATGTTGATATCGTTTTTCAGGTATATAAATTAGGCAGCGCCACACTAGTACAATTAAGAGAGGCGCAAAGCAGTCTGGAAGCCGCCAACAACCGGCTCATTGCAGCTCGCTATACGATGAAGCTGGCAGAGACGGAACTCCTTAGGTTAAAAGGCGAAATCATACAATAAGTACATTATTCGCTTTTAATCTTATTTTTACTGCACATTTATTTATTACCACCTGTAAAAGTCGGCGATGAGTGTACAAACGAAAGTAGGAATCATAATGGGTAGCGATAGTGATTTACCCATTATGCAACAAGCTGCTGATATATTGAAGCAATTAGATATTACTTATGAATTAACCATTGTGTCGGCACATAGAACGCCCCTACGTATGATAGATTATGCACAGCAAGCTGCTGAAAGAGGGCTGAAAGTAATCATAGCTGGCGCCGGTGGTGCGGCTCATCTTCCGGGTATGGTCGCTTCAGTTACGCCACTGCCCGTAATAGGCGTTCCTGTGAAATCTTCTAACTCTATTGATGGGTGGGACTCTGTACTTTCTATTTTACAAATGCCTAATGGCGTCCCCGTTGCCACTGTTGCCTTAAATGCTGCAAAAAATGCCGGTATATTAGCTGCGCAAATTATTGGTAGCAGCGATTTAACTGTTCAAAATAAAGTGGCGGCTTACAAAAAAGAACTGGAACAGGAAGTTTTACAGAAAGTAAGCAAGTTACAGGCACAGGGCTTATCAAATAACTTTGACAAGTAAGCTTACTTATTTTTTATACTCTTGGTAGAGGTTCTTTCTAGTCGCATTTTCGAGTGCAATAGCCTTAAAAATTTATTGGCTATTTTTGTGACTCATCAAACCTCAACACATGAAATTATTTTTTTCGCTGGCAGCTATGGTTGCATTGCTATTTACATTCCCTTCCTGTAAATCAGAGTCTGCCGCAAAACAATCTTTTTGTGATTCTGTATGTGTAACCGACTCCATTAAGTTTATAAAAGAAGATCATAAGCTAAAACCTTATGTGTACCTGAGTGCAAAAGATTGTAAAGTGGATACGCTTACCTGGGGATACAATGGCTCCACTAAAAGTAGTTTTGACTTCGTCTCTTTTATAGGAGACCTAACTATCAACCCTGCAGCCGTAGGTGCTTATATCAGGGATACAAGCCTTGCTTATTTATATTTTAATGATTGCAGCAACGGTCGGGGCTACTTAGCAAAAATCCCCTATAGCAAAAGCCAGAACATATCGAGAATAAATAGTGCCCTCACTCCTTTTGATCCTAAATTTTCTATTGATGAATCGTTGATAGCTTACTCCGACAGGGGCAATCTTTTTGTAGAAGAAAAAGCAACCGGTAAGCAGGCAATGATGACATTTGGCGAAAGAATAGAAATCGACTATAATGTTATTCATGATTATATCGATTCTGTTAATATCACGCCTACCCGTATTTGGGCAAAAGCTAAAATTGCAACTGGCTGGAAAGAATTTGAAAAGAAGATCGAATTTAAGTAACTCCTTTCCATGTGGGATACGTACAAAAAAGGATACAAAGCCTATTTACAATTAGAAAAATCTCTTTCAGAGAATTCTGTAGAAGCCTACTTGCGGGATGTTGACAAACTAACCCAATACCTGCAAGAGGCTTCTACTTTAAAAAACCCTTCTTCCCTCACTTTACAGGATTTGCAAGCATTCATAAAATGGATTGCAGAGCTGGGTATGACGGCCACTTCACAAGCCCGCATTATCTCCGGCATTAAATCATTTTACAAATATTGTTTACTGGAAAACATTTCTACTACCGACCCTTCTGTTCTATTAGAAGCACCTAAACTTAAAAGATCGTTACCTGATGTACTAAGCTTTGATGAGATTGAAGCTATTATAGGTGCTATTGATATGAGTAAAGCGGAAGGTGTACGTAACAAAGCAATACTGGAGGTAATGTATAGCTGCGGATTAAGGGTAAGCGAGGTAGTGAACTTGCGCATTTCACAATTGTACTTAGATGTTGGTTTTATACGGGTAGTAGGAAAAGGAGATAAAGAGC
>CAZPPM010000163.1:0-6097 GCA_964588445.1 uncultured Citrobacter sp. | reverse complement strand
CGCTTATTGCAGGATTGGGTTTTACGCCTTATGAACAAATGCTGCAACTGCTGGCAAAAGGCGAAGACATATTTACCGGAGGCCGTGAATATTATTCGCATCCTAATTATAAAGGTGATGACAAGCCTACTATCATTCATCAAAGCAGCGCTACAGGTATGCAGGCTATTCCTGCTACAGGTATAGCGCAGGGTATACAATATCTGGAGAATTATTACCCGGAGCGATTAGCCATAGGCAAAGAGGGAGAGAAGCCTGTTGTACTTTGCTCCTTGGGTGATGCCAGTATTACGGAGGGAGAAGTAAGTGAGGCATTTCAGTTTGCGGCGTTGAAGCAATTACCCATTATTTATCTGGTGCAGGATAATAACTGGGGAATAAGTGTAACGGCAGAAGAAGCTCGCTCTATGAATGCATTTGAATTCATTGCCGGGTTTCACGGCATCAAGCGGATACAGGTAGATGGAAGTGACTTTGAATCATCGCATGGCGTAATGAAATACGTTGTTGATACAGTGAGGAAAGAACGCCGACCTTATCTGGTGCATGCTCAGGTGCCGCTATTGGGCCACCATACCAGCGGAGTGAGGAAAGATTTTTATCGTTCTGAAGAAGATTGGAATAGGCATTTGCTACACGATCCCGTTATCAAGCTACGTAAAAAATTATTAAGTAGGGGTGTATTGGAGAGTGAACTGGCAGAAGTTGAAAGAGCTGCAAAGGAATTTATTACTCAGGAATTTGAGAAGGCCGTAGCGGCTGTTGAGCCAGATGTATCCACAATAAGTGAGCATGTTTTTGCAGCCACACCTGTTCTTGAGGAAAAAGGAGATCGCAGTCCTGCCGATGCCGAAAAAATAATGATGGTGGATGCGGCTTTATTCGCTATTAAAGAATTAATGGAGCAGCATCCTGAAGCTGTCTTATACGGACAGGATGTAGGCAGAAGATTAGGCGGCGTATTCAGAGAAGCGGCAACACTTGCAGAGACATTCGGCGATCACCGTGTTTTTAATACAGCTATACAGGAAGCCTATATTGTAGGTTCTACGGTGGGTATGTCGGCAGTAGGGCTAAGGCCCATAGTCGAAGTTCAATTTGGCGATTATATTTATCCGGGACTTAATCAACTCATAACAGAGGTAGCCAAAAGCTGTTACCTCACTTGTGGTAAGTTTCCTGTTTCTATGATCTTGCGTGTGCCGGTAGGTGCTTATGGCGGTGGCGGCCCTTATCATAGCGGTACAGTAGAAACTACCTTATTATCGATAAAAGGTATTAAAGTGGTGTATCCTTCTAATGCTGCAGATATGAAAGGGTTGATGAAAGCGGCTTATTATGATCCTAACCCTGTCATTATGCTGGAGCATAAAGGACTTTACTGGAGCAAAGTGCCCGGAACAGAAGATGCAAAGAGGGTAGAACCCGCCAGCGACTATATACTACCGCTGGGTAAAGCTGCCATTGCTGTTGAAGCTAATGAAGAAAAGATAATACAGGGTGATAGCTGTGTGATTGTAACCTATGGCATGGGTGTATACTGGGCAAAAGCTGTTGCAAAAAATCTATCCGGACAAATAGAGGTTATTGATTTGAGAACGCTTTATCCTTTGGATGAGCAATTGATTTACGAGCGGGTAAAAGTTCATGGGAAGTGTATTGTACTTACGGAAGAACAACAAAATAATTCATTTGCTGAAGCATTGGCGGGTCGCATCTCCAAAAACTGTTTTTCCTTCCTAGATGCACCGGTGGAGGTACTAGGCTCATTAGACTTGCCTGCTGTACCAATGAATGTACACCTTGAAAAAGCAATGCTTCCTACCGTCGAAAAACTTGAAGAACGGATCAATGCTTTATTGAAAAACTAAAAACCAATAGCGTTACCGCCGTCTACCCGCAATACGACTCCCGTAATATATTGAGCATTGTCTGTGGCTAAAAAATGCACAGCATTGGCTACATCTGCTGGCGAACCCAGATAACCCATGGGGGTACGACCCATAACTTTATTTTTTCTTTCCGGGTCGCTATCTAAGGCTTTGGAGGACATATCTGTAACGATAAAACCCGGCGCTACCGCATTTACTCGTATTCCTTTTGGGGATAGTTCTACAGCCATGGCAGCCGTCATTCCATCTATTGCACTCTTTGATGCTGTATAGGCGATTACCTTAGGTATGCCATATTGTGCCGCCATAGAACTAATGTTGACAATACTGCCTTTTTGTTGCTGTTCCATAATCTTCACTACTTCTCGCGACATAGAGAAAACAACATTTACATTCGTATGAATGATTCGTTGAAACTCTTCGTCTGTTACTTCTTCAAAAACTTTCTTTTGGTTAATACCGGCGTTGTTGATTAAAATATCAATACGACCATATTTCTGGTGGATAGACCCAATGAGCTGGGGAATGGCAGAGAGTTGTGTGAGATCAAACGATAGTGTATCACATTTATCGCCAAACTCGTTTTTAAGTAACGATAGCTTTTCTTCGCTACGACCTATTACTACCGGAAATATATTTTCCTGAATAAACTTCTTCGTAATTGATAACCCAATGCCTGCCCCGCCGCCCGTAATAATTGCTATAGGTAAGTTAGTGTAGCTCATTTTTTTTAGTTGTGGAGTTTATTAGTTAATTCAGATCAAGAAGAGATTTATTTTCTCGATACAACTGTAAGAAAAGATTTTAAAATAGTTGTTTAGCGATGCTGTCAATCTTACCCATATTTACTTGTAAATCCTTCAAAGTCTGTTATTGAATTTTTGTAAGTGTAAGATATACAATTATTTATATTGTTTTAATGGTATAGTTCTTCTAAAAAGAATGTCTTTTTAATTTTTTTTGCAATCGGTTGCAATTTAGAAATATTTCTCTACTTTAGCGGAAAGTTATGCTAGATTTTTGTGAGGAGCTGTCAGTGTCTCGCTGAGTATTCTGAAATAGGACAGGTGGTGTGAATAAGAGTGTTTATGAGAAGAAGGGAAATGTAGAAAATCTAAACGACTATTTTTTAAGGAACAACTGGATTAGAAACGATATGTTATTGATAGCGGAAAAAGCTTGCCAGAGAAATTTTTATTGTTAAGCCTGTAGCCAGTAAAATAGAACAAACTTCAATGGCTGTGAACCATATGCTCTCTGCATTTTTCTTCTTCTATCATTATAATTTTAATGTTCAAGAGCTAACTCAGGAATGAGCAGGTAAGTGCGTATAACGAACGACAAACATTTTTTAACGGTAATCTTAAATAAGGTATAATAATCTTTTCTTACAATAATATTATATAGTAATGACAGTAATAACAGGTGAACAAGAGTATTTTAAAGGTATTGGAAAAATTAAGTATGAAGGTACCGAGTCTGACAATCCTTTAGCATATAGATGGTATGATGAAAATAAAGTGGTAGCCGGTAAGCCTATGAAAGAGTGGTTACGTTTTGCAGTGGCCTATTGGCATAGTTTTAATGGAAGTGGCGCAGATCCCTTTGGCGAACCTACACATGCTTTTCCCTGGGATACAAAAGCGGACGCAATAGAAAGAGCAAAAGATAAAGCGGACGCTGCTTTTGAGTTCATTACAAAACTAGGGATGCCTTATTACTGTTTTCATGACGTGGATGTAGTGGATTACACTATTGATGTAAAGGAGAATGAAAAAAGACTACAGGCATTAACAGCTTACCTAAAGCAAAAGCAGAATGCTAGTGGTGTGAAGTTGTTGTGGGGCACAGCTAATCTTTTTTCCAATAAGCGGTATATGAATGGTGCTTCTACCAATCCTGATTTTCATGTGTTGGCGCATGGAGCAGCACAAGTGAAGTTAGCCTTAGATGCTACTATCGCTTTAGGGGGAGAAAACTATGTATTCTGGGGAGGGAGAGAAGGTTATATGAGTTTGCTCAATACCGATATGAAGAGAGAGAAAGAGCATCTGGCAAAATTTCTTGAAGCATCCAGAGATTATGCCAGAAAAAATGGATTCAAGGGTCAATTTTTTATAGAGCCTAAGCCGTGCGAGCCATCAAAACATCAGTATGATTATGATACGGAAACGGTGATAGGTTTCTTGCGGCAGCATGGTTTGTTACAAGATTTTAGTTTGAATATAGAAGTCAATCACGCTACATTAGCTGGCCATACTTTTCAGCATGAATTACAGGCCGCTGCCGATGCGGGATTACTCGGCAGCATAGATGCGAATAGAGGAGATTACCAGAATGGATGGGATACCGATCAGTTTCCTAATAATGTCAATGAACTGGCAGAAGCGATGCTGGTAATTGTAGAAAATGGCGGATTTAAAGGGGGTGGTATCAACTTTGATGCAAAAGTGCGACGCAACTCAACAGATAAAGAGGATTTGTTTTATGCACATATAGGCGGTATAGATACATTTGCCCGGGCACTGATAGCTGCAGATGCCGTATTGCATAAGTCGGATTACAAGAAAATTCGCAAAGACAGGTATGCTTCCTTCGATAGCGGAGAAGGTAAGCAGTTTGAGGAAGGAAAATTGTCGTTGGAAGATTTAACTAACTATGCGATAGCAAAAGGTGAACCGGTTCTTGCGAGTGGTAAGCAGGAGTACTTGGAAAATATCATAAATAGATATATTTAACCTTAGGAATAAAGAAAATTAAGTAGCGATAGCCAACAATAGTTTGGCTATCTTTTTTATAGACTATAATTACAGGATAGTATGCGAATGCAACAAATGATGCGGTGGTTTGGCCCTGGTGATGCTGTATCGTTAAATGATATAAAACAAGCAGGATGCAGCGGTGTTGTAACAGCACTGCATCATATTCCCGTGGGCGATGTGTGGACGATAGCAGAAATTAATAAACGCAAAAATGTAATTGAAGAAGCGGGAATGGAGTGGACGGTTATAGAGAGTTTGCCTGTTAGCGAAGATATTAAAAGGCAATCCGGTAATTATCTTGAACATATTGCCAACTATAAAGAAAGTCTTCGCCATGTAGCGGCATGCGGGCTGAAAGTGGTTACCTATAATTTTATGCCCATCCTGGATTGGATAAGAACAAATATAGCTTATACAATGCCCGATGGTAGTAAGGCGCTTTATTTTGAACGATCTGCTTTTGTTGCATTTGATCTTTTTTTATTGCAAAGGCCTAATGCTATTGCTGATTATACAAAGGAAGAGGTCGAAAAAGCTGAATACTATTTCCAACATACAAGTGAGGAGGAGAAGCAATCACTTTTCACAAACTGTTTATTGGGGTTGCCCGGAAGTGAGGAAGCATTTACGCCTTCGCAGGTGTTAACAGCTTTACAAGCCTATGCGCATATTGATGCGGATAAATTGCGACAGCATCTTATTTATTTTTTGCAGGAAGTCGTACCGGTTGCAGAAGAATGCGGGCTGGTATTGGCCATTCATCCCGATGACCCTCCTTATCCTGTATTGGGTTTGCCTCGCATACTGAGTACGGCTACAGATGTAGCGGCTATTGTTGAAGCTGTGCCTTCTGTTGTAAACGGACTTTGTTTTTGTACAGGGTCGTTTGGCGCAAGAGCGGATAATGATATTTTGCAAATGCTGAAAACCTATGGCGAACGTGTTCATTTTTTGCATTTGCGTAATACCAAAAGAGATGCGCAAGGCAATTTTTATGAAGCCGCACACCTTGCCGGCGATACAGATATGTATGCTGTGGTAAAAGAAATAGTGCAGCTACAACGCCGAAGAAATATAGCATTGCCTATGCGGCCGGATCATGGACATCAGATGCTGGATGATTTAAGTAAAAAAACATATCCCGGCTATTCGGCAATAGGAAGATTGAAGGGATTGGCGGAGCTGCGGGGGTTGGAGTTGGGGATCGTTCGATCGGTATAAATCAGTTTTTAAAGCATATCCCTTTTATCTTCCCATCCACCCACCATCTACGGTAATAATACTACCATTCATATAATCGGATGCAGGGGAAGATAAAAAAACAAAAGCGCCAGCTATGTCTTCCGGAGTGCCCCAGCGGTTGGCTGGTATTCTTGAAAGAATCGCTGCGTTTCGCTCTTCGTCTTCTCTTAGCTGCGCTGTATTATCAGTAGCAATATAGCC
>CAZPPM010000162.1:0-6306 GCA_964588445.1 uncultured Citrobacter sp. | reverse complement strand
TTTATCATCATACATTTGAAAATGTTACAGCAACTACTCAACTGGCGCACCGGGCTGGCAGCAATTGCCATAGGTATTGTCATCGGTACAATTTTTTATTCCCGCTATCTTTCCCGCAAAATAGCCAAGGACGAAAGAAAAAAAGTAGAGCAATGGGTAGAAGCCAGTAAATCTTTATTGAATCCGCTGGTGAGCGATGTAACACTGCCTTTCAAAATCATTTCCGATAACGATGATATCCCTATTATCGAGACAAATGAAAGAGACAGTATTACTTCTTATGTCAATCTGGATTCTGCAAAAGCGTTGAACGATCCCAATTATTTACCCGCCCAATTAAAAAAGTTTAGCGATATCAACGATCCTATTATTTATACCGATCCGGTTGACTCTACCAAAGTAAACCGCTACTATTTCGGCCATACCAGCTTGTTGGCAGAAGTACAATACTATCCACTTGTACAATTACTCATCGTAGGGTTATTTATTATCGTAACAGTTTTTGCGCTACGTAGCAGCTATCAGTCGGTACAAAATCAGGTATGGGCCGGTATGGCCAAAGAAACAGCGCATCAGCTAGGCACTCCTGTCTCCTCGCTGGAAGGCTGGGTAGAAGTAATGAAAGAAACTCCCGGTACAGAAGGAATTGTTCAGGAACTGTCTAAAGACGTGAACCGACTGCGACTTGTATCCGATCGGTTTGGTAAAATAGGAAGTACGCCACAATTGGAGGAACGGGATATTATCCAACAGATCACCGATATGGTAGATTATATCCGCAAGCGAGCTTCTGGTAAGGTAGCTATTGGTATAACAACAAATGGCATTACCACCCTCCCGGCCTATATCTCTGCACCACTTTTTGACTGGGTAATAGAAAATTTATTAAAAAATGCGCTGGACGCTATGGATGGCAAGGGTGAAATAAATGTAGATATAAAAGAAACTGCTAAAACTATCACTATTGATGTAGCTGATACGGGAAAGGGTATCCCGCTACAATACATCAATAAAGTGTTTAACCCAGGGTTTACGACCAAAAAAAGAGGTTGGGGACTGGGACTTAGCCTATCCAAACGCATTATAGCGCAATATCATCAGGGAGATATTTTTGTAAAACATTCTGAATCCGGCAAAGGAACCACCTTTCGCATTGTTTTGAAAAAAGAAAGAGCTACAGTATAATGTGAAAAGAGATTAGAAGTATATTTGCCCTCCACAAAAAGCCCAGGTGGCGAAATTGGTAGACGCACTACTTTGAGGTGGTAGCGCCTTTTACCGGGCGTGCTGGTTCGAATCCAGTCTTGGGCACACAACCACGTTTATGACGTGGTTTTTTTATTTAGTAGTTTTACAAAAATAGATCAACGTATGTCAGCAGCGATTAAATGTCCTAATTGTAGTCATGAATTTGAGCCGAGTGATGCTATACGGGAGGAAGTGCAGCGAGAGTTACGAGCTAAAACAGTGGAGTGGCAAAAAAAGAAAACAGAAGAATTTCAGCAACAGCTGCAAAGGCAGGAAATCGAACATCAACAACTATTAAAAACGGAAAAAGAAAAGCTGCAACAGCAACTCGAAGAAAACCTACGCAAAACCATTACTTCTGATTTTGAAAACAAACTCCGTTTATTAGAACAGAACAATAAAGAGACGGAAGAGAAATTAAAATCCGCCCGCCAAAAAGAACTGGAGTTTTTACAAAAAGAACAAACACTCAAGAATAAGGAAGCCGAAATAGAAATCACTGTTCAAAAACAATTGCAGGAACAAAGAGAAAAATTGGCAGAAGATATTCGGAAAATTGAAGAGCAAAAAACTGCCAATAAGGAAACCGAGTTTCAGCTACGCATGAAAGAGTTGGAAAAGCAATTAGCCGATCAAAAAAAGCTGGCGGATGAAATGCGTCGTAAAGCAGAACAAGGATCTATGCAATTGCAGGGAGAAGTACAGGAACTGGCTTTGGAAGAAATGTTGCGCAGCGCTTTCCCTTTCGATACGGTAGCACCTGTGGGTAAGGGTGTACGTGGTGCTGATTGTATTTTAACCGTACGCAATAATCTGGGACAGGAATCAGGTCGCATTATTTTTGAAAGCAAGCGAACCAAAGACTTTGGCAACGATTGGATTGAAAAGCTCAAAGCGGATATGCGTAGCCAGGGAGCAGATATAGCCGTAATAGTAACGCAGGCTCTACCCAAAGACATGGATCGCTTTGGTGAAAAAGAAGGCGTATGGATATGCAGCTTTGCAGAAGTAAAAGCCATAGTGCATATGCTAAGAGATGGTATTATCAGGGTATTTACTGCTACAAGAAAAGAAGAAAACAAAGGGGATAAAATGCACCTCCTCTACGATTATCTTACCAGCAATGAATTTGCCGAACAATGGAAAGCCATTCGGGAAGGCTTTATGACGATGAAAATCTCTATACAAAAAGAAAGAGATGCAATGGAAAAATTGTGGAAAGCAAGAGAAAAGCAACTGGAAAAAGTATTATTAAATGCGGCCCATATACGTGGTTCTATAGAAGGCATATCCGGTGCTGAAGTAGACCTGCAACTACTCGAAGATGGCGATACAGATACAGAGGATTAAACAATAGCCGGCGACATATAACATTATCACGAACTCCGATTGTGTATAACAAGCTTTTATGCTGTTTATTGTTATCACTATATTTGCCTGTCAAGTTCTTTCTACATTTCTATCAAAACAGTAGAGGTTCCCACTCTGCGGAGGGGATTAATAGGGAATACCGGTGTGAGTCCGGAGCTGTCCCGCAACTGTAAGTAATAACAACGTTTTTATCCTTGTGTGCCACTGTTCCGTAACAGGAATGGGAAGGACGATAAAAATATTACCAGCCAGGAGACCTGCCTTTATTGCAATGACAATGCTTTCGTGGATTGAAGCAAGTGGTCTTTTGGGTGTAAATGTAATAGCCAATAGGAAGAGTTATCTCCTATGGTATTGCCATCACCTGTCCACTCCTATCATCTATCGTTGGCAAAGCTGAAATCTGCAGAGAGCTTTATTTTTTATTTTAAAACAAAGCAACAATGCAAACGCACAACCTGGGCTACCCGAGGATTGGTAGTCAACGGGAGCTCAAAAAAGCTTCAGAACAGTACTGGGCGGGCAAAATTAGCGCCCAGCAATTAGTACAAACTGGTAAAGACATTCGCCTACACAACTGGCAATTACAAAAAGAAGCCGGTATTGATCTTATTCCCTGTAATGATTTTTCTTTTTATGATCAGGTACTGGATACCTGCCTCATGACAGGCGCCATTCCGGAACGCTATCATAGTTTGTTAGCAGAAAAACAATTGCCGGATATTGATTTACTCTTTACTATGGCAAGAGGTTATCAAAAAGATGGCTACGACCTTACAGCTATGGAAATGACAAAATGGTTTGACACCAACTACCATTATATTGTACCGGAATTTACCGCCAACCAACAATTTTCCTTACATACAAAAAAAGTATTGAATGAATTCCTTGAGGCAAAAGAAGCCGGTATCCATGCCAAGCCGGTATTGCTGGGCCCTGTATCCTTTTTACTATTAGGCAAGGAAAAAGAAGAAGGCTTTCATCGGTTAGAATTAATCAATAAACTACTCCCTGTTTACTTGGAATTATTAAAAAAACTGGATGACAGCAATGCTCATTATATACAGTTTGACGAACCTTGCCTCTCTTTGAATTTATCCAAAGAAGAAATGGCAGTAGTAGTAAAAACATATACACAAATCCGGGATCAATTTCCGCATCTGCATATCATACTTGCCAGTTATTTTGAGTGTTACGGAGAACATTTAGCGACAGTTTTGAAACTGCCGGTAAAAACTTTACACCTTGATTTGGTACGCTGTCCTTCACAGTTAGAAGACATTCTGCTTACCGATGATATTGTCAAAAGCAAACTCCATCTTTCGCTGGGAGTAGTAGACGGTCGTAATATTTGGAAAAACAATTATACTGAATCGTTACAGTTGATTACAAAAGCTATTGCTAAAATAGGCACCGATAGAGTATGGATTGCTCCTTCTTGTTCCTTATTACATGCACCCTGTGATCTTTCTTTTGAAACAAAGATTGAGCCCAGCATCAAACAATGGCTGGCATTTGCCAAACAAAAACTGGAAGAAGTAGTAACCTTGAAGCAATTAGGGAACAACGAAACTACTGCCGGCCTCTCTGAAAAACTGGAAGAAAATGTAGCCGCCAATGAAAGCAGAAAAACCTCAACACTTATTCATAATCGAGCTGTAAAAGAACGAGTAGCTGCATTAACAGAAAAAGCAGCTAACCGAAATAGTTCATTTGCCGTAAGGAAAGAAAAACAAAAAGAAATATTACACTTACCCTTATTCCCTACAACTACAATTGGCTCCTTCCCACAAACTGCAGAAGTACGTAAGTGGCGATCTCAATTAAAGAAAGGTGAACTGACGCAGGAACAATACGACGATCTTATCGCAAAAGAAACCAAAGAAGCCATTTTATGGCAGGAGGATACAGGTATTGATGTTTTAGTGCATGGCGAATTTGAACGCAATGACATGGTGGAATATTTTGGCGAACAGTTAAGTGGATTTGTATTTACACAAAATGGCTGGGTACAGAGCTATGGTAGCCGTTGTGTAAAACCTCCCATTATCTACGGAGACGTAACTCGCCCGCAGCCAATGACCTTACGCTGGACTAGCTACGCTCAATCGCTCACCCGGCAGTGGGTAAAAGGTATGCTTACCGGCCCCGTAACAATATTGCAATGGAGCTTTGTACGCAACGATCAACCTCGAAAAGAAACCTGTACACAAATTGCTCTTGCCATACGTGATGAAGTAGCAGATTTGGAAAAGGCCGGCATCCGTATTATACAGATTGACGAACCAGCTATTCGTGAAGGACTTCCCCTGCGAAAAGAAAACTGGACAACTTATCTGGATTGGGCTGTGCGGGCTTTCCGTATAGCGGCCAGTGGTGTTGACGATGCCACCCAAATCCATACGCATATGTGCTATAGTGAATTCAACGATATCATTCAAAGCATTGCCGATATGGATGCCGATGTTATCACGATAGAATGTAGTCGCTCCCAAATGGAATTACTGGATGCCTTTGCTAATTTCAATTACCCCAACGAAATAGGCCCGGGTGTGTATGATATCCATTCTCCACGGGTACCCTCCCGTGAAGAAATGATAGCCTTGATGGAAAAAGCCAGGGCTGTAATTCCGACGGAGCAGTTATGGGTAAATCCTGATTGCGGCTTAAAAACCCGCCATTGGGAAGAAACAAAAAAAGCACTTACAGAAATGGTAGCCGCCGCCAAAGCGCTGCGAGAAGCTGTAACCGCATAAATGGATCGTACAGGCAATTCAACGTAGATTAATTGCCTGTACTTTTTTACCATGCATAAACACGAACAGAAATATTGTCCCCGTTGTACTACCGCTTTCACTTGTAAAGCAGGCGATATTGCTAACTGCCAGTGTAGCTGTGTCGCCTTATCACCAGAAGCTATTCGCTTATTAGGCGCATCCTATTATGATTGTCTTTGTAAGGATTGCCTATCAGATATCAACCAATTAGCAAAAACTGCCCGGAGCTACCAGTTCCCTTCCCAAAAAGAAATGCTGATTGAAGGTTTGCATTTTTACAAAGAAGGCCCACATACTGTTTTTACCGACATTTATCACATCCTGCGCGGCAATTGCTGTGGTAATGGCTGCAGGCACTGTCCTTATGGTTTCAAAAAGAAATCCGTAGATACCGATGAAGTTTTTCGGGAGAAGTAGTTGAAATCTCTTCTTTCTTTTTTTTACGCCCACCCTATCTTTGCGCCATGTTAAAAGTTGGAATTCTTGGCGGTGGCCAGTTGGGCCGTATGTTACTACAAGCCGCAGCGAACTATCCCGTTGAAACGTATATCATGGAAAGCGATTCGGAATGTCCGGCTGCACACCTTTGTCATCATTTTACGAAAGGTGATATCCGCAATTTTGACGATGTCTATGCTTTTGGGAAAAAAGTAGAGGCCCTTACGATAGAAATTGAGAATGTAAACACCGATGCGCTGGAAAAGCTGGAGCAGGAAGGCATAAAAGTATTTCCCCGACCACACGTATTAAAAACCATTCGCAACAAAATTTTACAGAAAGAATATTATAAATCGCACGATATTCCCAGCCCCGCATTTGTTATTACACAAAACCTTGCCGAAATAAGTAATCATTTATCCATGCTGCCCGCTGTCCATAAAATTGGCGAAGGCGGCTATGATGGTAAAGG
>CAZPPM010000161.1:0-6433 GCA_964588445.1 uncultured Citrobacter sp. | reverse complement strand
CGCCACGTCGTTTCGAGCGATCCGGACCGGTGCGCCGGACCGCGGACGCATTTCGCGCATCACCTCCCCAGCCGCGCCACAATATCTTGCCAAGTATCGCCGCCACGGCTCCAACCTTGTGACGAATGAAATCTCGGGCGACTCGCCGCCGGACGCGACCGATGCGCGTGGCCATCTGTATCGACACGCGTGATGGTCCCGGACGCGAACGACTGCATGGAGTCTATCAGTTTGCCGTCGGCCGTGGGTGGAACCTGCTCTTGGTCCGGGCCGACGACTCGAACGGCGTGCGTCAGGTGGAGCAGATGCACGTTGACGGAGCGATATTGTTCAACCGTCAGGAGTCGTTCCACCGGCAACTGCGCCGCCGAGGCGTAATCTGCGTGGAAACGGGCGCAAGGAACCTCGCATTGGACGACGCGGCCGTCTACGTCGACGATGACGCCGTCGGTCAGGAAGCCTTTTCCCACCTGACCTCGGCGGGGTTCAGCAATTTCGCCTACTGCGGCCCGCCGAAGGACAACACCTCGTCAGCCCGGCGGTCCGCGAGTTTCCAGTGCCAGGCAAAGGCGCGCGGTTTCGTCGCACGTGAGTTCTCTGGCGCCTGGGGCGCATCCGAACCTCTGTTCGAATCGCTCACGAAATGGCTCGTCGAGCTTCCGAAGCCGTGCGGTGTGCTGGCCTTTGATGACAAAATCGCAGAGCGCGTGGTCGCCGCGTGCAAATGCGCCGAGATCACAATACCCGACGAGGTGGGTGTGCTTGGCGTGGGAGACGACGAACTAATCTGCGAGTTGCTGGAGCCCCAATTGAGCAGCATCCGGATCCCACTCCGTCAGGTGGGTTATCGAGCCGGCGAACTGCTCGAAGCCATAGCGCAGCGTCGCAAAGTCACCCCCCGGCAGATGGTCCGCCCACTGGACGTCGCTGTGCGCGCCTCCACGGACCGATTGGCCGAGTGCATACCGGCAGTCCGGACAGCGATCGCGCTAATCCGGAGCCACGCCCATGAACCGATCGGAACGGACCAGATTGCCCAGCGACTGAACGTGCCACGGCGAACGCTCGAGCGCTACTTTATGGACGGGTTGGGGAAAACGATTCACGATGTCCTCGTCGAATATCGGATTCGCTTGGCGAAGAACCTCCTCGGCCGCACGCAAGAACCCATTGGAGAGGTTGCCCGACGCTGCGGTTATGCCGCGCAGACCGCGTTTGTTCGCATGTTCGAAATGAAAGTCGGCCATCGGCCGGACATCTATCGGACGCTCGTCCGCGACAGGGAGAGGGTAGCGGTGCGAAGCGCTTCCTGAGGAGGTGGGGACAAACGCCGACCGAAACGGCTTCCGGGCGCGAAAGAGGCGCGATTCAGCCGACGCGGGAAGGATCCAAGCCCAGCAGTGGCCACACCCTTGTCCCTGCGGCAGACATGAAGTCCCAGTGCCACCTACTAACGTCGACCAACTCCTGATCAACATTCGCACGGCGCTCAAGCAGGCTCCACGGGACACCTTATCGAATCCAGCCAGACCACCCTCGGCGGAGGGCACGCTCTCACTTCAACCCTGGCAGATCGGAATCGACGCAAATGGTCCCAGGGCCCGATACGACGCGTGCGATAAACTCGTTATGGAGCACCGTGCTTGCGACGGTACTGACGAACACTCGCTTCCCCGGCACGCTGTTGACGAGCAAATCTGCCGGCGCGCGCTGGTTGAACACACAACCGATGATGCTGATCCTGGTCTCAAGATAGTCAGGCATCGCATTGTTGCCGCGGAAATGTATGCGATTGTTTCGAATACTGGAGTTCGATATCGTCAACACATCCAGCGGCGAGCCTATGCTGACAAGAGCGATCGGATCATCGTGAATCACTCGAATGTTCTCCAATCCGATCTGTTCCTGCTTCGGTATTGGGGCGCCAGGATAATAGGAACGGCTATATTTATCGTTGTCGAAATGCACCGAGAATCCAATTCTCGGCTTCTCGAGGAAAATGTCGCGAAAAACAACATCTCTTACTCCAGCTGTATATGTGACATCGCTCTGCGCGACGCCCCAGTTGATACCGTCGAGTTCCCTAATTCCACTTTCGTGCGCGGGTTGAGTAAACGACCGGTAAACGGTTCCGTCCGGGCGAGTTTGCACGCGGTACAGCCGTCCTTTCGAAACAACCGTGTCGGACTGCCGCACCTCCATACCCGAGGTCCAATCAACCCAGGCGCCCGCCAGGATACGGCAAAAATAGCCCACCGGCTTCCTGCCATCCGCGAGATCGTGGCAATTCTCCACCACACCGTTCTCTATCCATCCCAGCTCAGGATTGCCCACCGCATAATCGTGCCCGTTGAGCGCGATCGCGTCGTCATAAGTCTGGAAGACGCCGTTTCGGATGGTGAAGCGCTTACCCCGTCCAAGATGAACGCCGTCCTTGTCACCCCGGATCATGACGTCATCAATGATCAAATCTTCGAACGTGCATACGTGAATCCCATATTGTGCCCGCCCCAAGTCCATGCATCGAAAACGCTCGATGCGCAGATCCTTGACGTAGAAGAACGCGATCTGGCCGTGCAGCCCATAGACCTCGAACTTGCGCACATCGACACCGTTGACCACGATTTGCAACCCCTCTATGGCGATATAATGATCGTAGGTTTTGGTCAAAGCACCCTTGTTCAAGAGCACGTGTGTAAATGATCCGACCTCATCAACCTTCTTGATGAAGATGTTGTTTCCAAAGACCAGAGTTGTGTGGCTGCCTATATAAACCGTGCCCGCCACCCGATAGACGCCCGGCACGGAAACGGTCACCGTGCCGCCTCGATCCACAGCCGCCTGCAACGCGCGCATGTTATCGACGCCGCTTGCGGCCGGTGAGAAGCCGAAGTCGGCTGCGTCCGTAAACCCGTGTCCCGACCTCATAGCGGGGCTGGAATGTTCGGGTGACGCCGCTTCCAGACCCGCACCCACAACGAGACCATGCGAGAATAGAAGGGCCGCGGAAAGCGTCGAAAAGAAGCCGATCTGCATGGAGTGGGTTCGTTTAGACATCTGGAGAATCAACTTCAGGCTGCGTTCCACTCGAGCCCCAAAGAACGAGCTAGAGAACATCCGCCTCGCTTTTGATTCCACCGCGAGCCAGCTCACGGCGTAGAATGGACGCGAGATTTCTTACCACCTCGGGGTGTTGATCAGCTATATTCTTCGTTTCGGCCGGATCAACAGCGAGATCATAGAGTTCCACGGGTAAACTCGCGTCCGCTCCCACCCGGGCCATATGCATCTTCCAAGACTTGTGCCATATTGCAAAGCGTTCGCCGTCCATGGAGCAGACAAGGTCACGACGCCCGTCATCGGCCGCGGAGGGGCTCATCAGCGCCGGCAACACATTGACGCTGTCGATCGCCGCATCATGAGGCCCGGCCTGTCCGGCCAGAGAAGCGAGCGAAGCTGTCATGTCCACCAGCCCGAACATCGCGTCGGACACCACGCCGGCCGGCACACGTGACGGCCACCGCACCACGAAAGGCACACGAAGGCCTCCCTCGTAAACAGAGCCCTTGCCGCCCCGCCACGGCGCGTTGGCTTTGTGCCCACTGGCAACGGATCCCGGATCAAGCCAGAATCCCGCCACCTTTCCAGCGCCGTTGTCGCTGGAGAATATTACGAGCGTATTGTCGCGCAATCCCAGGCGATCAAGCGTCGTGAGCACCTCGCCAACCGACCAGTCCAAAGCGAAGAGCGCATCGCCACGATTTCCGCTCTGGGACGCTCCGCGAAACCTCCGGTGCGGCCAAAATGGCGCATGAACATCATGTGTGGCGAAGTAGAGGAAGAAACGCTCGTCACGATTCGCTTCGATGAACCTCACCGCCTCGCGAGTCAACGTATCGGTGATTTCTTCGTCCTTCCATCGTGCCCGCTTTCCTCCGCTCATGTAGCCAATGCGGCTGATTCCATCGACGACGGTTCCCGCGTGAGAGCGAAACTCGGGCTTGATCTTGAGTTCGATACCGGGGGTCTCGCCCGTCGGGCCGTCATCCAGCGGGTTCTTCAGGTCAATGCGGATGGGATCGGCAGGATCCAAGCCGACGACGTTGTGACCGTCGATATACACACATGGCACATGACCATTCGTGACCGGAAAACCGTAGAAGTGGTCAAAGCCCACCTCGAGAGGTCCGGGCGCCAGCTCGCCGTTCCAGTCCGGCCCTGCCTCGCCAAAACCAAGGTGCCACTTTCCCACCACTCCGGTTGTATAACCCGCGGCCTTTAGCAACGACGGTAGATTGGGCCGGTCTCGCTGGATGGCGAGCGGTCCCTCTGCCGATATGACAAGATCGACGTCGTCCCTCCAATGGTTGCGTCCCGTCAGCAGGGCATAGCGGGAGGCGGAACACGCCGGAGCGGACGCATAAGCACGCGTGAATCGGACGCCTTCTCCAGCCAGCCGATCCAAATTGGGCGTTCGGGTTTTCGTCGCGCCGTAACTTCCAAGATCTCCCCAACCCACATCATCCGCGAGGATGAACACAATATTAGGCGGACTGACCTGCCGCAGCGGTTCAGTGGCGCCCCGGCGCCTCTTTTCTGGCGATCCAGATGCGGTGACCGCCGCGCCGAGTTCGCGCTTCACGGACGTGACTACGACTTCGGCCAGCACCTTGTAGGCTTCGTCCTTCCAATGAAATTGATCGCCACGCGTCAGCTCAAGCCGTTTGACGAGCAGTGAATAGAAATCGCTGGACGGAACCCCCGCTGCAGCCATGACGCCGTCGGCCATCCGGTTATGCTCCACGATGATCGGATTGATCTCGGGATCGAGACGCGCCGGCGTTCCAAGCGCGGTCACCGGGGTGCTGTTCGCCCAGACAAGTTTCGCCTGCGGCGCCCTGTTTCGAAGCGCCTCCACATACGCCCGCGTGAGAGGCTCAAAAGCACCGTCCTTGATACGCCCCTTCTGCCAACCGTGCAGGCCCACGTTGAAATGAATGACATCGTAGGGTCCGCGTCCGAGGACCTCCGCAAGCAACCTGTTGAGCCGCTCACTTTGATAGTGCGGATTCACCCACGCGTCCACGTAAGCCACGCCATCCAGTGCCTCCACAACGTGATCCAGATATCCCGTGAGAATGGAATCACCGATGAGCAGGACACGTGGTCGGTCTGGATCGGTGATCCTTGCGCGGTCGAGCCGCCAGCCCTTGCCATCATCGTGAAGACGCGTGTCGCTTTCAACGGAAGCGGCGAAATCCTGCGCATGCTCGCGGGCCGTAACAATACAGGTGGCGAACCCAATCAAGGCGATAGTACTGAACAAGTAAGTTTTCATGGAAATGAACAAAGCCTCAGTGCGGGCGCCGCAGCCACTGAGCCCGCACCGGCTGCTTATCAAAGCCCGGCCCGCTGATCTCTATCACCGGCGCCTTGCCCTTCCATACGACCCAGGGACGAGGGTAGCCTCCCCAGAGCCCGGAGTCATGAACCGTCCGATCGCGATGCCGCGCATCGGCGAAAGACACCTGAAAGCGATGCAGTCCCTTCGCGAGCGGCACGCTCCACAATCCTCGCCCGTGAAAACGCTGGCCGAGATCCCATTCCTCGCCGTCGATCCAGACACGCAAATCATAGCCGGGTTCGCAACTGGCCCCCATATACTCCTCGGGAGGGTGGAAAGTCCATACACCATCCGCAGGCACATCGATATAGCCATCGTATCGGACGCCAAACGGACCGTCTCCGCGGCGCATAGAGACATCAAGCAACTGCCTTGTGTGGCCTGCGACCACGGCAGGCATCACTTCCGGCAGATTCAGGTGACTAAAGAGCGCACGCCAACTATCTTCGACCAGTTCCCAACGCAGGCCCCGCACAAGTTTCTCCGTCGGAGCCTGGGCAGGCTTCAGGCTGCGACGATGGTAGCGCGCGTCGCTCACGACCGTTGCATCCGTGCCGGCGGCGGCGAACGGAGTTGCCTTCAAACCGGGCCGAAATGCGCGGGCGCGGATATAGGCATCCTTGTCGATGACAAGCGCGCCCTTATACAAGGGCGACGTGAGGTCGGGTTCCCGCCCGTCGAGCGTATATCGGATTTCCATGCCGGGTGTTGCGCTGGACAGGCTCACTTTAACCGTGTCGGTAAACACCGGCTCCTGTGGCGAAAACGTCACCGGCTCAATCGGGCGATGAATGGACGCAAACGTCCACCCACCAGCGCGTGCACCCCGCTCGGGGCTCGAAGGAACTGCGAACTCGAAATCGGCGCCTGGAAGCGCTACTTTTTCGCCTTCGTGCTCGAGGCGAGCGCAGCCGAGAACGATTCCGCGCATCTCCGGTGTGCGATCGCTGCTCGCCGACGGCGATTGATATAGTAGCAGCGCCTCGGCGCGAACCTCGAGGGGCCCGGCCTTGAGAAGACGCGCTTCAC
>CAZPPM010000160.1:0-6433 GCA_964588445.1 uncultured Citrobacter sp. | reverse complement strand
TTTATTATTTTGCTTTTTCAGATGTAAGTATATAAGTAATTGGCTGTAGACGGTACACATTAATATGCTCATTATACAGAATAGCTGGTTCCCAAGGAGGGCTGCTACGTACTACACGTATAGCATCTTTATCTACTGCATCATAGCCTGAAGATTCTTTTATTGTTACGTCGATAAGCCTACCTTGTTTGCCTACTACGAATTGAACAATAACGTTTGCTTGTGTTTCATTCTGTACGTTTTTTACTCGTATAGAATTGTTAAGTGTTTTCATGAGATAAGTCTGCCAGGCTTTTTCACCCCCTTTAAAGAAGGCATCTTTTACATAGATGAAATCTTTAATAGTTTTACCGCTTTTGTCAAATCCTTCTATCGTTTCTTTGCCGTTGCTGCTTTTGGTATACTTAAATTTAAGTTTGCCATTGTCATGAAATCTGGAATGTGTTTCTAGTTTATGATCGTTGCTATAAAAAAAGGAGTCTTCCAGCAATCCTTTTTCGTTATACTCTTTGAATACCCCTACTATTTTCGAAAAGCTCGTGTCTTTAACAGTCCCTATTCCTTTTATAGCTTGATTGGAAACATGATAAGTAGTGCATTGGAAAAGCTCGCCTGCTTTTACAAAATGACCATAATAAAAAGAAGAGTCCTTAGGAACTACTTTCCAGTTTTTATTGTAATATTCAATCAAGGGGTCCTGCGTGTTGCCACAAAACGCGGATTGGATAAATAAGGCCAGTAGTGTAAGTTTAAGTATGTGCATGCTTTTTTTTATTTATCAGGCTTCATCCGTTACACAGCCCTCACTAGCATCTTTTACCAGACGGGCATATTTGTACAATACACCATTGGTTACTTTCAATGCAGGTTGTTGCCATTTGCTTTTTCTTTCTGCGATTACGGCATCACTTACTTGTAAGGTGATAGTATTTTTTACGGCGTCTATTTCTATGATATCATCATCTTCCACCAAGCCAATCAGTCCACCATCATAAGACTCCGGTGTAATATGGCCTACAACAAACCCATGCGTTCCTCCACTGAATCTTCCATCGGTGATAAGGGCAACTGACTTGCCCAGCCCTGCACCAATAATAGCACCTGTAGGTTTCAGCATTTCCGGCATACCGGGTGCACCTTTAGGTCCTTCATTTTTTATTACGACCACATCCCCTTTTTTAACTTTGCCACTTGATATACCTTCAATCAATTTCTTTTCTCCGTCAAATACACGAGCGGGTCCGGTAAAGTATTCTCCTTCTTTGCCACTGATTTTTGCAACGCTTCCTTTCTCTGCCAGGTTGCCATAGAGTATTTGTAAATGGCCGGTAGCTTTAATGGCTTTATCGAGTGGCAGGAGTATATCCTGTGCAGTAAAATCAATCGGCGCAATATTTTCCAGATTTTCTGCTATTGTATTGCCGGTTACTGTAAGGCAATCGCCATGTAGTAAACCTTCGTTTAATAAATATTTCATTACAGCAGGCAAGCCTCCGTGGTTGTGTAACTCCTGCATCAGGTAACGACCACTGGGTTTAAAGTCGGCCAGTACAGGTGTTTTATCGCTGATGCGTTGAAAATCGTCTTGTGTTACGGAAACGCCTACGCTTTTTGCCATGGCTATTAAATGTAGAACCGCATTGGTACTGCCACCTAGTATCATGATAACAGTTATCGCATTTTCAAATGCTTTTTTGGTCATGATATCTTTTGGCTTGATATCTTTTTCCAATAAATGAAGTATCGCTTTACCTGCTGCAAGGCATTCTTGTTTTTTTTCTTCACTAAGAGCTGGGTTGCTGGAAGAGTAGGGAAGGCTCATGCCCAATGCTTCAATAGCACTGGCCATTGTATTGGCTGTGTACATACCACCGCAAGCGCCGGCTCCGGGGCACGAGTGTTGCACAATACCTTTGAAGTCTTCGTCATTCAGGTTGCCTGCAATTTTTTGTCCCAATGCTTCAAAGGAAGAAATAATGTTTAGCTCTTGTCCTTTATAATGCCCTGCTGCAATTGTACCGCCGTATACCATGATGCTTGGGCGATTTAATCTTCCCATCGCCATAATGCTACCGGGCATATTCTTATCACAACCGGGTAGTGTAATTAAACCATCATAATAAAATCCTCCACAAACAGACTCAATACTATCCGCAATAAGATCGCGACTTACGAGTGAGTAACGCATACCGTCTGTACCGTTGCTAATGCCGTCACTAATACCGATTGTATTGAAGATAAGGCCCACCAATTTATTGTCCCATACGCCTTGTTTTACAATCTTGGCTAGATCATTTAAATGCATATTGCAAGTGTTCCCATCATATCCCATGCTGGCTATACCTACTTGTGGCTTTTTTAGATCTTCATCAGTAAGTCCGATGCCATAGAACATAGCTTGAGCAGCAGGTTGTGTAGTGTCTTGCGTTAATGTCTTCGAGTATTTATTTAATTCCGCCATAAAAAGTAAAGAGTAAAAATTTAAAAGTCAAAAGCCATATTGTCTAGCCGTTCTTACCTAACAATTATTTATACCAGACTTTTTTCATTTTTTATTTTTGAGTTTTGACTTAATGAAACTTGTTCGATTACCAGTTCTTTATAAGCTTGTTGAACTTTTTTGCTGATAGTGGTATCCCAGGCTTTGGGAAAAATGCTGGAGTCCAAACTCTCCCAACCGATAATTTCAGCAGCAGTACCACAATAAAATACCGCTTCTGCTTTTTTTAACTCATCTATTGTAAACAGTTTTTCCTTTACCGGAATATTCAATTGCGCCGCAATTTCTATCACGGTTGCACGGGTAATGCCTGGTAAAATATTCCCGGCAGGAGGAGTGAAGAGTTCTCCATTTTTTTCAAAGAATATATTAGCTCCTGGACCTTCTGCCACAAACCCATTCATATCGGTAAGTAGTGCTTCATCATAGCCATTTGCTTTTGCTTCCTGGCTGGCTAAAATAGAGTTGACATAATGACCACCGGCTTTTGCTTCTATCTTAAAACCTTTTGGATTAGGACGTTGAAAAGAGGATGTTCCTACTTTCAATAATTTTTCACCCAGGAAAGGTTGCATCGCCCAGGCTTGAATCGCTAAATAAGACTCTTCGTTAGGTGCAAAACTCATGTTGGCAGGAGCGTACACAATAGGACGGATATAAGCATCTTGTAAGCTATTTGCGGCTAATACCTCGTAGGTAGCATCAATCAATTCTTGTACGTTCCACTTATAAGGCATGTTCAATGCGGCAGCGGAGCGTTGTAGTCTTTCATAATGCGCTACGGCTTTGAATATTCTTGCTTCTCCTGATACCGTTTTATAAGAACGGATTCCTTCAAAAACCGAATAGCCATAATGAAGGGATTGGCTGTATAAATCCATAGTAGCTTCCGCAGCTTTTACCAGCTTTCCATTCAGGTACAATACGGTTTCTGTATGATAATAAGTAGCCATATTATTTTAGTTAAAGGCATAAAAAAACCCGCCTTTTTGGAGGCGGGTTGCTGTATTTAGTTTTTTCTATTTATATACAATTTCCACCTCCGTGTAGTACAGGAATAATAATCGCCACCACAATAATAATTGTTTTGAGGATGGAGACTTTATTGCTGCTATTGTTGTACATGAAGGATAATATAGGAACGAATATACATCCTTCAGTGTAAAAAAAGAACTACGGTACGGTTTTTATTTTAATCAAATTGCCAATAACAAATGTTATTATGCGATTTAAATTAAATGATAGTGGATTTTCTATATTCAATATTCTCACTTTTAGCAGAGCCGGGAATTTTTCCGTTGATATAGTCACTGATAAGCTCCCCTAAAGTAGAAGTGAAATAAAAGTTAACCGGATCAATGTCTTTAGTTACAAATCCATTTTGCAACGTCCAACTTACGGCTTCTCTTACAAGGTTGGCTTCTTCTGTAAGGTTAAAATGATCCAGTAGCATAGCTGCAGATAAAATTGAACCTAGTGGATTTGCAATATCCATACCTGCTGCCTGAGGATAAGAACCATGTATAGGCTCAAACAAAGCTGCTCCATTTCCTACGGAAGCAGAAGGCAACAAACCTAAGGAACCGCTAATCACACTTGCTTCATCACTAATAATATCGCCAAACATATTTTCTGTTAATACAACATCAAATTGTTTAGGATTCAGAATGATTTGCATAGCTGCATTGTCTACAAATAAAAAATCAACAGCTACATCAGGATAGTTTTCTGCAATCTGCTTGACTACTTTTCTCCACAAGCGAGAAGTTTCCAGCACGTTTGCTTTATCTACAAGGGTTAATTTTTTTCTTCTTTTTTGCGCCGCCTGAAAAGCAAGATGAGAGATACGTTCTATCTCTTCGGCAGAGTAAACACAATCATCAGATGCAACAGTGCCTTCTGCATTGATTTCTTTTTTACCAAAATAAATACCACCCGTCAGTTCCCTGTAGATAATGAAATCAACACCTTCAATGTTCTTTGTTTTAAGCGGCGATAAGTGATGAAGAGCAGTATAGGTCGTAACCGGGCGAATATTAGCATATAGCTGTAAAGACTTGCGCAGTTTCAACAAACCTTGCTCGGGTCTTACTTTGGCAGTAGGATCATTGTCATACTTAGGATGACCAATAGCGCCAAACAAAATAGCATCGCTTTTTAGACAGATGTCAATGGTTTCATCCGGTAAAGGGTTGCCAGTTTTGTCAATCGCATCAGCCCCCATAAGACAATACGTATAAGTAAACTCATGGTTGAACGATTCGGCAACAGCGTTTAATACGCGTACGGATTGCTGTGTTACTTCCGGGCCTATTCCGTCTCCTTCTATTACTGCTATATTTTTTTTCATATCTCACTCCTAGGGAGCTTCTTGTGGTTTGTGTTTATGTCTTTATATACTGTTTTCTTTTTCAAAAGCGCTTACTTCTTCCTGCATGTTCAATAAGAAATCGATATCGTCGTATCCATTCAGCAGGCATGTTTTTTTATAGGCATTAATTTCAAAGTTTTCCTTTTCGCCAGTAGTAGTGATAGCGATATATTGTTCTGGCAGGTTGGCTTCAATTGCTGTTGACGGATCGTTTTCAACAGCGGTAAATATTTTTTGTAAAAAATCTTCACTGGCTGTTACGGGCAGCAGAAAATTATTCAACGCATTGTTCTTAAATATATCTGCAAAAAAGCTGCTGATAACCACATCGAACCCTGCATCTTTAATAGCCCATGCGGCATGTTCTCTTGAAGAGCCACAGCCAAAGTTTTTTGCTGCTACTAGGATTTTGCCCTTGTAACGTGTGTCATTAAGTGGGAAATCTTTTTTAGGTTGTGCTTCATCATCATTCTCGTATCGCCAATCGCGAAATAAATTTTTCCCAAAACCGTCTCTGCTCGTTGCTTTTAAAAAACGAGCGGGAATGATTTGGTCTGTATCAACATTTTCGATGTTGACGGGTACAACAGAAGAATGAATTACCGTGATTTGTTTGCTCATGCTGCTTTAATTTAAATATTCCCTTACATCATCTACTTTACCTGTAACGGCTGCAACAGCAGCTGTTAAGGGGCTCGCTAAGAAAGTACGGGCGTTAGGACCCTGTCTTCCTTCAAAATTTCTGTTGCTGGTGCTGATGCAATACTTGCCGGCAGGTATCTTGTCCTCGTTCATACCTAAGCAGGCACTACAACCTGGTTGGCGTAACATAAAACCGGCTTCTTCAAAAATTTTATCAATACCTTCTTCTTTAGCTTGTGCTTCTACCTGTTTGCTGCCGGGGACTATCCATACTTCTACATCTTTTGCTTTTTGTTTTCCTTTCACAAAATTGGCTACCATGCGCAGGTCTTCTATGCGGCTATTGGTACAACTACCAATAAATACATAGTCTACTTTTTTTCCTTTAATATCAGTGCCGGGTTCCAATCCCATATACGCCAAGGATTTTTCAAAAGAAGGTTTTTCTTTTTCTTCTATTTCGCTAAGCGATGGCACATGGCCACTTACACCTATACCCATACCGGGGTTGGTACCATAGGTGATCATCGGTTCTATGTCTTCTGCTTTAATTGTTATTTCGGTGTCAAATTGTGCATCGCTATCGCTGTACAACGTTTTCCAGTAAGCTAATTTTTTCTCCCACACTTCGCCTTGTGGCGCAAATTTTCTTCCTTTTATATAGGCAAAAGTAGTTTCATCGGGAGCTATCATACCACAGCGGGCACCCATTTCAATACTCATATTGCAAATGGTCATACGAGCTTCCATAGAAAGACTGCGAATAGCAGATCCTGCAAATTCTACAGCATAGCCGGTAGCACCACTGGCCGATATTTGCGCCAATATATAAAGAACGATATCCTTACTTACTACACCTGGATTAAGTTGCCCTTCAATATTAATCCGCATCAATTTGGGCTTGCTTTGCATCAGGCATT
>CAZPPM010000159.1:0-6447 GCA_964588445.1 uncultured Citrobacter sp. | reverse complement strand
GCATTGTCTACTGCCGATATATCCTTTACTGTTCCGTCTTTGAATAAAATGTTAATGTGTTCGTCCTTCAGGTTATACGTTGTATTGCTGGCTTCTCCATGAAAAACAAAGTAGCGGGCTTCTTCTTCAGTAATTCCCATTTTCTCAACTACTTCATTACGCCAGTTGGCTACAACGCTAGCATCAAAGGGTTCGGATTGCAGTTTTACTTTAAGCAATTTTCGTTCCACTAAAGAACGGCAAAGCCCGGATAATATTTTATCAGGATGATGTGCCCAGTTTTTAATCGTGGCCATCACATCGTAATCATCCAATCGGCAAAATTTATTGATATGTTCCGGGAATGTATCGGCAGCAATAGCGGTATGTAAGAAGAAATCTAGATCGGCTGTTGCGGCTGTAACCGGGATAGCATTTTTTAACAATTCATGTGCTCTTTTCCATGCACCTACCAGCATCATCTCAGCACTCACTACTGTTTTATGTAAATACACCTGCCAATACATCAGGCGGCGCGACACTAAAAATTTTTCAATACTATAAATAGCTTTTTCTTCCACTACCAGTTCGCCGTTGTGAATAGTCAGCATTTTTATAATACGATCATACCCAATCACTCCTTCTGCCACTCCGGTAAAAAAACTATCCCGGTTCAAATAATCCATCCGGTCTACATCCAATTGACCAGAGATGAGTTGATGGAGAAATTTTTTGGGATGCCTGCCGGTAAATATTTCAATGGCGGTGGAAAGCTTTCCCTGAAATTCCTTATTTAATTCCTGCATGAGCAGCAGTGAAAGTTTTTCATGATGCACTTCCCGGATCAATTCATTTTCTAAGGCATGAGAATAGGGGCCGTGGCCAATATCATGTAATAAGATAGCAATTTTGGCACCCAGTGCTTCTTCTTTTGTAATAGCAACACCTTTGGATTGTAGCTCTGCCAGCGCATTACACATTAAGTGGTAAGCGCCCAGGGCATGATGCAAACGGGAATGCACAGCACCAGGATACACCAGATGGCCAAAAGCCAATTGATGTATATTCCGTAATCGTTGAAACCAAGGATGCGCAATTATTTGTAACAGTAAAGGATCATCAATTGTAATAAATCCATAGACCGGGTCATTGATGATTTTTCGGGAAGAAGACATTGTTGCGTTTTTGTTAAAGACCTGCCAATGGCAGTGTGCAAAGCTACAAATGCTGAAGTGAAAAAGCTATTTTTGAAAGAAGTAGAAAGTAGCGGGGAATAATAGTATCAAAAGAAAACAAGTAGAATAGCGGTTTTTCTTTTTCTTCCTGTTAGAGCAGAGTAAGTTACTTTTGTTGATAATGCTGATGAATAAAAACTGAAAGTGAAAACATGTCTGTAGCAAAGATTATATGGGTAGATGATGAAATTGAAAGTCTTCAATCGCAAAAGCTTTTTCTGGAAAATAAAGGCTATGAAGTGCAAACTTTTACCAATGGATTTGATGCGATTGATTATGTAAAGGATAATCCGGTAGATGTATTGCTCATAGACGAATCCATGCCGGGTATTACCGGATTGGAAACACTGGCCAAAATAAAAGAGCTGAAACAATCGCTACCGGTAGTATTGATTACAAAAAATGAAACAGAAAACCTGATGGACGAAGCCATCGGCAGCCAGATAAGTGATTACCTTATCAAGCCGGTGAATCCTAACCAGGTATTGCTGAGTTTGAAAAAGATCATTGATAACAAAAGGTTGGTAGCAGAGAAAACAACAACGGCGTATCAACAACAGTTTCGCAATCTCTTCATGGCATTGAATAGCAATCCGGATTACAATGAGTGGATGGATATTTACAAGCGGGTAGTGTACTGGGAACTGGAAATGCGCAAAAGTGATAGCCCGGAAATGCAGGAAGTATTGCAAACGCAAAAAAGCGAAGCCAATACGGAGTTTTTTAAATTTGTTTCCCGCAATTATTTAAAGTGGGTAGGACCTTCTTCTCAGGAAGGACCTGTTATGAGTCACTCGCTTTTTCAGTTTAAAGTATTGCCGCAGGCAGAAAAAGGCGTACCACTTTTTTTTATATTGATCGACAACCTGCGTTTTGATCAATGGAAAGCGATACAGCCCATTTTTGCAGAGAGCTTCCGCATACTCGAAGAAGATACGTTTTACAGCATATTACCTACGGCAACACAATATGCCCGTAATGCTATTTTTTCAGGATTGATGCCGGCAGCTATTGAAAAGCAGTTTCCCAACTATTGGAAAAATGATGAAGAAGAAGGAGGGAAAAATTTACACGAAGAAGATTTTCTGCGGGCACAATTAAAGCGATTGGGCAAACAAGACCTGAAAGTGTCCTATACAAAAGTGGTAAATAATCATGCGGGATTGGAATTGGTGAATAATATCCACAATATGCTTACGAATGACATCAATGTTATTGTATACAATTTTGTAGATATGCTCAGCCATGCCCGTACCGAAATGGAAGTATTGAAAGAACTGGCCGGTGACGAAATGAGTTATCGCAGTATTACCACTAGTTGGTTTGAGCATTCACCCCTGCACCAGGCATTAAAGAAAATTGCGGATAAAAAAATGAGGTTGGTGCTGGCCACTGATCACGGTAGTGTAAGAGTAAAAACACCGTATAAAGTGATAGGAGATAAGCAAACCACCACCAATCTACGATATAAGCATGGCCGCAATCTTAATTATGAAGCCAAAGAAGTGCTGGCCTTTAAAGATCCCAAGCAAGCGGGATTGCCCACCCCTACGGTCAACTCTTCGTATATTTTTGCCAAAGAAGATGGTTTCTTGTGTTATCCCAACAATTATAACCATTATGCCAACTATTACCGCAACACTTTTCAGCATGGCGGTGTAAGCCTGGAAGAGATGATTGTGCCGGTTATTAAAATGGAATCGAAGTAATAGTGAATGGTATGTGGAAAAGAACAAATGCCGGTACTAGGGTTTGGCAATTGTTCGGGTTACATTTGCTGCACCAATTAATCATTGCGTATTGCTATGAAGTATACACAAAGTACATTAGATAAACTGGAAGATGTAGTGGAGATATCAGGCTACGTATTGCGCTATGAAAGAGGAACATTTCAAAGCGGTTATTGCATATTGGAGTCTAAGAAAGTGGTGGTGTTGAATAAATTTTTACCCATCGAAGGCCGTATCAATACATTGGTAGATTTAATACCTCAATTGGAGGTACTGGTTGACGCTCTCCCCGACGAACTCAAAAAGCTATATAAAGAAGTGATGATCATTGCTGAAAATCCAGCGAATGCCGGTGAGTAGTGAAAAGAATGTTTAGCTTTTGGTTATTACCTTTATACAGTGAGCATTCCTCCACTTACGATAACTTTTTTAGGAACAGGCACCAGTAGTGGTGTGCCCATGATTGGCTGTAACTGTGAAGTGTGCCAGTCTCCAGATCCCAAAGATAATCGGTTACGATCCAGTATACTGGTAGAGTCTCCCACCACCCGGCTGGTAGTCGATACGGGCCCCGATTTTCGCTACCAGATGTTGCGGGCAAACGTGCCTACACTGGAGGGGGTAGTGTTCACCCATCCCCATCGGGATCATATTGCCGGATTGGATGATATACGTGCCTATAACTTCTTTTCAAAGAAACCCATTCCTGTGTATGCAGATGCACTTACAGAAGAAGCGATACGAAGGGATTTTTATTATGCTTTTTCCGATACAAAATATCCCGGCCTGCCCGAGCTGGATATGCATACCATTACCACAGATGCTTTTCTTGTAGGCGATATACCGGTATGGCCTATTCCGGTATGGCACCTGAAAATGCCGGTAATGGGATTTCGGTTTGGCGATATTACCTATATCACCGATGCCAATCGGATAGAGGAGAGCTCAAAAGAAAAAATAAAAGGAAGCAAAATTGTAATACTAAATGCGCTGCGAAAAGAACCACATGTTTCTCATTTTAGCCTGCCGGAAGCGATTAAGCTGGTAGAAGAGCTGGCAATAGAGCAGGCTTTTTTTACCCATATCTCGCACCAGATGGGATTGCATGCGGTGGTGAACGAGGAACTTCCTAAGGGAATGGCGCTGGCTTATGATAAGCAGGTGATAAAAGCGTAAAATCTAAGTCAAAAGCTAACAATTGTTAGCTTTAATGGAAAAAAATCTTTTTCTTTGTAGAGCCTTTAGCGATTGCTTACCCTTTTTTATTCTAAAGGTTCCAATTGTGCTGCTCTGCTGGGTGGCACAATTGTTACATATAAAAACCATTGATTGACATATGAATTTTGAAACCTCAGAAATAACCCAACAAGTAGCGCAAACGGCTCGCGATTTTGCACAACAGCATATCAAACCCTTTGTAATGGAGTGGGACGAATCGCAGGAGTTTCCCGTAGAAGTATTTAAAAAAATGGGCGAGTTGGGGCTGATGGGTATATTGGTACCGGAGGAATACGGTGGGGCTGGGCTGGGTTATATAGAGTATAAAACAGCAATAGAGGAAATAGCGAAAGTGTGTGGTTCTATCGGGCTGAGTCTGGCTGCGCATAATTCATTATGTACCGGCCATATACTTAGTTTTGGCAACGAAGATCAAAAGAAAAAATATTTACCCCAACTGGCTACCGCAGCCTATATCGGTGCATGGGGGCTTACAGAAGCGAATACAGGAAGCGATGCCGGTAACATGAAATGCACGGCGGTAAAAGAAGGGGATAGCTGGGTGATTAATGGTACTAAGAACTGGATTACCCATGGCAAAAGTGGAGATGTGGCCGTAGTGATTTGCCGCACAGGAGAACCGCGTACCAAAAATAATTCTACAGCTTTTATTATTGAAAAAGGCACACCCGGTTTTATGGCCGGTAAAAAAGAGAATAAACTAGGCATGCGAGCCAGCGAAACTGCCGAGATGATTTTTGATAACTGCCGCATAGCCGATACACAACGCATGGGCGAAGTGGGAGATGGTTTTAAGCAAGCAATGAAAGTGTTGGATGGGGGAAGAATTTCTATTGCCTCTCTCTCGCTGGGTATAGCCAAAGGCGCTTACGAAGCAGCATTACAATACTCACAAGAGCGATACCAGTTTGATAAACCCATTGCCAGCTTTCAGGGAATATCATTTAAGCTGGCAGATATGGCAACGGAAATAGCGGCAGCAGATCTGCTCACTCTGCAAGCCTGCGATTTGAAAAACAGAAAACTACCGATGACAAAAGAAGCGGCAATGGCTAAATACTATGCCAGTGAGGTAGCCGTAAAAGTCGCCAATGACGCTGTGCAAATATTTGGTGGTTATGGGTATACTAAAGACTTTCCCGTAGAGAAATATTACCGCGATGCAAAACTGTGTACAATAGGGGAGGGCACCAGTGAGATACAAAAAATAGTTATATCCCGAGAAGTGCTGCGCAGTTAATGTATATCTCCCAACGGGGTCCTACTTTTTTATAGCGGGAGTATCTTTATATTCTCTTCCGCTGTACTTCCTCTTTAGCCGGTACAACCTGCTATTCTACGTTTACTTAGTTGTTGCGCTAGTCAATTCGATGCAGAAGGGGATGCCGTTATTTAACGGTAGGGTTATGGTGTTTTAACCCCCGGTGAATTATGTTTTTTAATAATACATTTGAAACATATTTTCAAAATCAATTATTCTAGTATGAAAAAAGTAGGCATAGCTGCCCTCTTATTGATGGTTAGCGGGCTAATTATTTCCTGTAAAAACGATAGGAAAGAAACACATCCTTGGGAAAAAGAATTTAGCGATAAGAAACCGGCCGGATTGATTAATGCAGAGTTTGCGTTGGCGATGACAAAGAATTATCAGGCAGATAACGGCAAGGCAATTATTGAATCTACCAATACAGAAGATGCTTTATCTGTATGGTTTAGTTTGCAGACATTGAAGCATTATATTTGGAAAATGGAGGATGCCCTGAAAAAGCAAGGTTGTGATTTAGAAAAAATGAACTTGGGACTTCATATTTATTATGCAAAATATCCTGATTCTTTAGCCATGCTGGAGCGCAACTTACCCGTGGAATACGCGTTGCGGCACACTTCTTTTTTAACGGCTACGTATAAGGACGGTAAAAATAATGTAGACTTTGATCCCTGGCATATAGGTGATGATAAATGCAAGCCCACTCCCTTAAGCGAGTTGCTAAAGCTATCCAAAGCCAGCCAGCAGAAAATGATGAAAGAAAACGGAGACGATAAGGAGGACCCAACTGTATTAAACCAGGGCACATTAGCTCCGCCTCCTCCCGGTGGGGGAACATTTCCGGAGGCAAGCAATTAAGTTAATCGCTACATGGATACTTATGACTATGTAAGAACAGGGCTTGTAATTATTGAAGCACTGGCATGTATTATTGGTTTCCTGCATTGGAGTAAGATAAAACATACCTATTGGAAGTGGTTTCCTGTTTATTTGTTGC
>CAZPPM010000158.1:0-6478 GCA_964588445.1 uncultured Citrobacter sp. | reverse complement strand
AGGTAAAAATGAGTCGCCTGGGAGGCAAGATTGTTGAGATGAAAAAAGTATATAAGAGTTATGGTGACAAAATAATTCTCAAAGGCTTTGACTATACTTTTTCCAAAGGAGAACGCGTAGGTATTGTAGGGAAAAACGGAGCGGGAAAATCCACATTTATTAATATCATACAGCAACTGGAACAACCCGACAGCGGAAAAATAAATATAGGCGATACCGTAATTTTTGGCAACTACTCACAGCAGGGGCTAGTAGTAAAAGAAGATATGCGGGTGATTGAATTCGTAAAAAATATTGCCGAAAATTTTCCATTAGCCAGTGGAGGCTCTTTAAGTGCTGCACAGTTTCTCCAATTATTTTTATTTGAACCCGATAAGCAGTACACCTTTATCAGCAAACTAAGCGGTGGCGAAAAAAGAAGACTCCATTTACTGTCCATTCTTTTTCGCAACCCTAACTTTCTGGTACTCGACGAACCTACCAATGATTTGGATTTACCAACGCTGGGTGTATTGGAGAATTTCCTGAGCGAGTTCCAAGGATGTTTACTCATCGTATCGCATGACCGGTATTTTATGGACCGCTTAGTGGATCATTTATTTGTTTTTGAAGGAGATGGCATTATACGAGATTTTCCTGGCAATTATTCCCAATACCGTATTTCGCTAAAACAGCAGGCAGAGAGCAAACCCGCACAGGAAGCACCTGTTGTAGCGGCTATTCCCGACACAAACAAAGCAGACAAACCTCAACAACGCAGGTTATCTTTCAAAGAGAAAAGAGAATTTGATACACTGGAAAAAGAAATAGCCGACCTTTCTCTTGAAAAACAAACCATCACCACCCGCTTGGGCAATGGCGACACAGGATATGCGGAACTCCAAAGCCTATCCGAAAGAATAACAGCAATCACCCACGAACTGGATAAAAAAGAATTGCGCTGGCTGGAACTGAGCGAACTACTATAAAATGAGTATTACTTCCGGCTATTTTTTGTGATAGCATTGTAAGCTGAAACAATGCCTCATCAGCCATGCGCCACCTATCTTTCTGCATTGCAATATTGCTGTTTTTATTTCCTGTACAAGGAAATAGTCAGGTTATTAATATTGAAAGCTCCCGTATACAGTCTGATACTACAGGCTGGCAGGGCTCTGCAGGAGCCAGTTTTGCTTCTATTAAAAATACGCAGGAGATAATGTTGATGAATATAGAAGCTCATTTACAATACAAAAGCCAAAAAGGGCTGTGGCTATTTCTTGCGGATTATGGCTTTTTAAAAGGAGGGCCTAATAAATATATCTCCAACAGCTTTGCACATATACGGTACAATCATAAAGTGACTAAATCACTTCGCTGGGAAGTTTTTTCGCAGGTACAAAGTAACCTTATCACATTTATTCGCTCCCGCTTCTTACTAGGTACGGGGCCCCGCTTTAAAATACTCTCCGAAGAAAAGTTCAGACTGTATGCCGCCAGCCTTATTATGTACGAACATGAAACAGAAGTTGAAGGCCTTAAGGATGTAGTTCATAACGACATCCGGAGCAGTTCTTATATATCATTCACTTTTTTACCTTCCCCAAATATCGAGCTTATTAATACTACTTTTTTTCAACCCCGTCTTAATCAATTTTCCGACAATCGGATTTACAATCAGGCAAATCTGAGGGTTAAAGCAAGCAAACGCTTTTCCTTGAATATCAGGTACAACTACCTCCACGACAAGGCACCTGCTAAATTTGCTCCCAAAACAACCTATAATTTTTCCAGCGGCTTTGAAATAAGTTTTTGAGTTTGGCATTAATTCTGCATTGTCTTTAGTAGCAACAGGTTACAATGTACAAATTGCTAAAAAATTTGTATGTGCAAAACTTGTGATTGAAAAGGATTTGCAAACCCACAAGTCCTTGACTATTTTAGCCCCCGGTTTACATTAAGAAACGCCAATTCCTGCGATAAGCTATTCCAGTATCCTGCAATAGTTGATTTTAAAAAAAATTAAATGAGCAGGAATTATTCACCCGACCAGGTACTGGTAGACAGATTAACGCAAAACGACACGGAAGCATTCGAGGAATTGTATCGCCTTTATTGGCATAGCTTATTTTCCTATTCTTATAACAAGTTGCGCTCGGTAGAAGAGGCGCGCAAAATTGTACGTACGATATTTATCCATCTTTGGGAGAGCCGTACTTCCATCCCTTCCAGCTTTTCACTATCTAATTATTTATATACAAACGTAAGAGAAGAAGTAGTAAAATCCCTAAATGACAGATTAGAGTCTGTTCAAAAAGAAGAAGTCAGCCATAGCTTATTAGAAGAGTTTACCGCAAAAGCGTTGCAAAAATCAA
Organism: uncultured Citrobacter sp.; assembly: GCA_964588445.1. GTDB lineage: Bacteria > Bacteroidota > Bacteroidia > Chitinophagales > Chitinophagaceae > CAZPPM01. The sequence goes on along the minus strand of CAZPPM010000158.1, from coordinate 4,124 downwards.
AAGAGCCTTCCATCAGAAAATATGATGACAACCGCATCACAGAATTGAAGCGTCAGCAGGTATTACATCATGCTACAAAAGAAGACCCGGGTATTTACATGAACGTGAAATGGCTCATCAACGCAATTGCAAGTAAGAAATATTCATAACCATCTTTTACCCCTACCTTAAACATAAAACATGAAAACTGAAATTTTACACAAAAAACTGGATCGCTATCTGAAAGGCGAATCACCTGCCTCTGAAAAAAGGCAAATTCAAAGTTGGCTATCTTGCACTAGCACCAGCGAAGAATTAGTACTCACTTCAGAAGAAAAGCAATTACTGGAAAAAGAAATTTTGCTGGAGATACAGGCACATACCAACTACCCTATTTTGTACCCTAAAAAAGAAGTACGCTGGTGGGAGAAAATAGCGGCTTTATTTTAATGGAATTATTGTAGTACTGGCTATATAACCGTACGAAAGTTTACCGTTGTACTTTTCTTAAGAATCAACTATTCTGAACGATTAGGTAACAGGCTTATTACTTTCTCTACAATATGTGTAGGTGTTATAGGCTGCATGCATCCTGCTTTGCCATGTACAGGACAATCTTTGTTGCCAAACACAGAAGAAGGCCGACAAGGTAAATCAGCTTGTATAGCATTCTCATATGGTTGCCCCCATCCGTAAAAGCCCAAAAAAGGATGTGTACCGCCCCAGATAGATACCACCGGCACTCCAAATAAAGAAGCCAGATGCATATTCGCAGAGTCCATGCTCACCATTATGTCTAATTGGGAGATAAGAACCAGTTCCTCTTTCAATGAAAATTTCCCGGCAACAGATTGCACTCCCTCATACTTATTTGCCCATGTATCTAATGTAACTGCTTCTTCTTTACTTCCCAATAGAATCACCTGAATAGATGGATGCGAAGCCAGACTATTCACTACCTGTTCCATTTTTTCCAGCGAATACATTTTTGCCGCATGGCGAGCAAACGGAGCAATACCCACTTTCATCAAACGATTCTTATCATTAGATAAAAGATAACCCGTTATCTTTTTTTCTTGTACACCTTCCGAAAGAGTAAGTTGTACAGGATAGTTTAGCCGGGCAAATACATCTGCATACCGCTGGAAAGTAGTTTTTAACTGTCGCAATTGTTTGTTATGTTGGCGGGTAAGGTTTTCTTTTTCCGCTCGCCCTTTATCTATTACAGCAGCAGGAATAGATCGTAAAAAGAAGCGAACAAGTTTTGTACGTAGGACATTGTGTACATCTGCAATAGCATCAAATTTCACTTCCTGCTTTAACTGCTTTGCGAGGCGATATAATCCCTTTACTCCTTTGTAGTCATTTTTTATATCGACCGCATAAAACTCCAATCTATCGATATTGGCAAACAGAGGTTGTACAAAGGGAACGGAAACCATTGTGATGCGAAGCGAAGGATGTTGTTGCAGCAGACATTTTAAAACAGGCACGGTCATAGCAATATCACCCAGAGCAGAAAAGCGGAAGACCAGAATATGTACCGGCCGTTGCATTATTTTTCTTTTTGCTGGTATAAGACAGGATTCAGACTTTCATCATTATACATTTTCATCTGCTTATATAAACGCATTATTTTTCTTCCCGCGCTAATATCCTCCAGTAACTGAGCAATAGCGACCGCCAAATCTTTACGCTGTAAAAGAAGTATGGTCAACTTATTTTGGCAGGCATTGCGATGCGCTTCTGTAGCCTCCGTACGCCCTGCCTCAATGTGCATGTGATAAATTTTCAATTCCAATATAGATAAGCGATCTATAGCCCAAGCGGGAGTTTCGGTATTAATTGTAGCAGTAGGCAATGGTTGAGCAACACCGAATGATCCCAGCAACCAGTTATCAATTGCTTCAACCAAATCTGTACGCAGTTGATTAGAACTATCTATTCTTCTTTTTATAGCAAGCGCCTGCACCGGATCAATATTGGGATCACGGATTATATCTTCCAAATGCCACTGTACTGTGTCTACCCAATTTTTAAGGTAGAGCGTATGTTCAATTGTTTCCTGGCCATAAGGATTTTCCATTCCCTTATCTACGGAGTCATGTACATGATAATCCTGAATGCTTTGCTGAAAAACAGCTATCCAATTTTCTACTTGCATATTCACTTATTTGCCGGGCAAAGTTATCGCTCTACGTAATCCAGATCTTTACCAAATGTTTCTCTAATCATAACAGAAGCTATAATAGCAATTGTCATTATAATAATACCTGTAATAATACCACCATTGACATAACCCACACCTTCCATCCCCCTGAGCCATTGGAATAAAGGCAATATAAAAACAGCCAGCATTCCTCTTACCATATTGGGAATAGTCGTGGCAGCAGTTGCTCTAATATTTGTGCCAAACTGCTCTGCTCCCATCGTTACGAAAATCGCCCAGAAGCCCGTTCCAAAACCTAAACCGGCACATATCCAATACATCTTAGCAGCAGAACCTCCCCATTGCATGGTAAAGAATAAGACCATGAATACAAGGGTAATCGCATAAAACACATACAGCGCCTTTTTTCTGCTACGCAGCCATTGACTTACAAAACCAACAGCAATATCACCAACGGAAATGGCAGCATAAGCAAACATGATAGCCTTGCCCGGATCTACCGCCTCCGTAACGCCAAAATACCTGGCAAAATCACTGGAAAAAGTAACCAGCACACCTATCACAAACCAGGTAGGCAATCCTATTAAAATGCCAAGTATATATCTCTTTAAACGATCTTTATTATTGAAGAGCATCCAAAAATTACCGCGCTGCACATCCATCTTTTTTACCTGATGGAACATTCCTGACTCAAAAACAGATATGCGCAATATCAGCAATAACATCCCTAACCCCCCACCGATAAAATAGCAAGTGCGCCAGTGAAAATTCTCTTTCATGATAAAGGCGACTACAGCTCCGGTAAGCCCTATACCTGCCACCAACGAAGTAGCAATGCCTCTTTTTTCTTTCGATGTCAATTCTGCTACCAAGGTAATACCAGCACCCAATTCACCGGCTAATCCTATACCGGCAATAAATCGAATCCATTTATATTGATCAACTGTCTCTACAAACCCATTAGCAATATTGGCCAGTGAATACAGTACGATAGATCCAAACAATACACTCAGCCGACCACGCTTATCTCCCATAACGCCCCAGATAATTCCACCGAGTAGTAAGCCCCACATTTGCCACTGCAAAATAGTTTCTCCATCAGTAAGCACCTGCGCTTCAGTAAGACCTAGAGAACGCAAACTGGGTATCCGGATGATACCAAACAAGAGTAAATCATATATATCTACAAAGTAGCCCAGCGCAGCAACAAGAACAGCTACACTAAAAATGGAACCTGGCTTTGCAACCGTCATACATTATGACTTTAAGTTTGTCTCCTCTTCAGGAGTTGTTGGCTTCTTTTTCCCAAAAAACAATTTATACACAACGGGGAAAGTAGTCACCACCACAATAATAATAGTAATCGTTTCTATATGATCTTTTAAACTAAATCCAAATTTGCGTTCTACCCATGTTTGTAAAAAGAATCCTCCCAACATCATGGAAGAAACCCAAGCCACACTGCCTAAAACATTATAGAGCATAAAAACAGGACGCGGCATTTTTACAATACCAGCTACAATGGGTGCAAACGTGCGAATGATTGGTAAAAATTTTGCCAGAAAAACAGTAGCCTTTCCATACTCATCATAAAAATCTCTTGCCCGCAGCAAGTGCTTCTTTTTAAATATCCAGGTATCCTTTCGCTCAAATAGTAATGGCCCTGTTTTATTACCAAACCAATATCCTACTGCGTTACCAATGATAGAAGCCAGCAGTACTAATAGTATGATCAGTATATGATAAAAGCCAAATTCAATCGTTGCATCAGCAGGAAGATTAGCTACTTCCTTTACCAGGCTATTTAAAAAGATACCTGCCGCAAATAACAGCGAGTCGCCGGGTAAAAAGAAACCCACGAACAATCCCGTTTCGGCAAACACAACAAACAAAAGAAAATACAACCCTCCATTCTCAATAATCCAGGTAATAAATCGCTGAATAATCCCCTGATCATTTAATAAATAAATCTGCA
>CAZPPM010000157.1:0-6579 GCA_964588445.1 uncultured Citrobacter sp. | reverse complement strand
TTTGGCAGTTTCCACATTTTTGGGCCATTGCCTGGATAGCGCATACGGACTATTCCACGGCCGGCTTTAAATTGTTACCTGCCGACAAAGGACCCACAAAGTTTACGGCATTGCAAACAGTGATCTATTCTTTACTGCTGATACCTGTAACGATACTACCCTTTTTTACAGGCATATGTAGTTACGATGATGCGGCAGGCATGATAGGTCTTGGTTTGGTAGTAGCAGCTAATGTTTTTATGATAGGGCGATGCGTTGCCTTATACCTGAAAATGGATATCAAATCAGCAAGGAAAGTAATGTTTGGTAGTTATCTATACCTGCCTATCATATTATTTGCCTTATTGATGAGCAAAATTTGGATTAACATAAACCAGTGAGATGGAGCTAGTGACAAGTAAACAAAGACAGAAAATACATCCGCATAAGTTTACCCTTTGGGTAGCTATTGCAAGCATCCTAATGATGTTTGCCGGATTGACGAGTGCTTTTATTGTAAAAAGCAACCTGGTAGGCTGGCGACAAATTGCCATGCCAACGATCTTTTGGGTGTCTACGGTGGTGATTATGCTAAGTAGCCTGAGCATCCAACTATCGCTTCGCTCTTTTAAACAAAGGAATATGCAGCAGTACCGGCTGCTTATGGGAATTACTTTAGTGCTGGGCATTGCTTTTGTTATCATGCAATGGCTGGGCTTTTCAGAACTGTGGTATCAGCAAAGGGTAACATTTGCAGGTAGTTCCGGGGCAGGGCAGTTTTTGTATATCATTTTTGGTTTACATGCGCTGCACGTAGCAGGTGGTATTATTGCTTTAATTGTAATGTTTATTAAAACATTTGTAGGCAAAGTAAAATCATATAGCTCGGTGCCGGTGGAAGTGATTGCTTCTTATTGGCACTTTGTAGATATACTTTGGATATACCTGCTGGTGTTTTTTATAATAATTGGATAGATAAAACGGTTTCTTTAAGTGAATACGAAGAACCTGGTTTTTTAAATTTGGAATTTTATAAATATGGCTAATACAGCTACAGTACAACAAACGAAATGGTGGAGCGGAGGCAAGAGCCCCTTCAATGTAGAGTACGGCAAGTTGATGATGTGGTATTTTCTTTTGAGTGATGCTTTTACGTTTGGAGCATTTTTGATTTCGTATGGTACTATCCGTTTCAGTCAAAACTACTGGCCGGATCCCAACCACGTATTCAATGCATTTCCTTTTGCTGGTCATGCGAATCTTCCATTGGCCTTCGTGAGCTTAATGACGTTTATTCTGATTATTAGCTCCGTGACAATGGTATTAGCGGTACATGCCGGGCACAAGAATGATAAGAAAGGTGTAATCAAATGGTTGGCGCTGACGATTGTAGGCGGTGCTATGTTCCTGGGTTGTCAGGCTTGGGAGTGGTGGCATATGATTACAGCGGAGCATCCAGTATTAGTTGACGGAGCTATTCAATTAGTAGGACAAACAACTCGTGTAAACCCTTGGGGACTTGAGGTAGATGGGGCGGCTGTAGCAGAAGCACTCAAGCATACGGATATAAATATACTAGCCAAGCTGGCGCACGATCAGGATCATAGTAGAACAGTAGCAGAATTTGCCAGCTTGCCTAAAGATCAATTACTAGGTTCGCTTAATCTGGAAAAACTAAAAGTAACAGAAACAGGACCAGTAGCCTTTGGCGGCTTCTTTTATGAGATTACGGGTTTCCACGGTTTCCACGTATTCTCCGGATTAATCATTAATATAGTTATGTTGATAATGGCACAGCGCAATGTATTTGAGCGCAAAGGACATTACTTAATGATTGAAAAAGCCGGATTATACTGGCACTTTGTAGACCTGGTTTGGGTGTTTGTGTTCCTTTGTTTCTATTTAATTTAATTATCAACCTAGTAATCTTTAAGCAGATATAAATTATTTGAGTATGGATCATTCTACAACGTCATCAGAAGTTACTTTTGAACATCACATGGATGACGCTACTTTTAAGAAGCGTGTTATTAAAACCACGATATTATTGTCAATACTGACTATTGTGGAAGTGGGTATAGGACTATTGATTTATAAAATACATGTACCCGGTACAGCTACCTCTTTCTTGGTGTATGCGTTTAAAGGAGCTATGTGTATCCTTACATTAGCAAAAGCCTATTATATCGTTTCTATTTTTATGCACTTAGGTGATGAAATAAGAAACATGATTATGACGGTTGTGGTGCCTTTGTTATTATTCGTTTGGTTTATCATTGCATTCTTGGCCGATGGACAATCGTACAAAAACTTACGAAATACGTATGATTTGCATTTCAAGGAATCAACTACGCCCAATGTAATTGAAAAGAATAAAACAGAAGAAGCGCCTGAGCCTGGCAAACAATAAATTAGAAAACAGTGAAAAGACCACCGGCTTTCTTTGCAGTGATGCAACTAAGTCCGGTGGTTTTTGTTTATAGAACACATAGTTATTTACTTTGAACAGAACAGCCATATATGCTTTATTGGTAGCCGTCATTGTGCCGGTGCTTTGTTATCTTGTCATTAAAGGGTTTAGTGATACGGCTATTGCTATGCCACGTCATTATTTGCCGGATAGCATTATTGCTAAGACCAAGAATGGAAAAGCCTATACAGATACTGTTTGGCATAAATTGCCCGATTTTTCCCTTACCAATCAACTGGGAGAGCCCGTAAGCTGGGAAACGGTAAAAGGCAAAGTTGTGGTGGCTGATTTCTTTTTTACGCATTGCCCTACGATATGCCCACGGCTTACCGATAATATGCGGAAGCTGCAAACCTCTATTACCAATGCACAACGAGTAGGGGATAAGACACCCGACTTCGTGCATTTTATTTCTTTCAGTATCGATCCGGAAAGAGACTCTGTACAAGAATTAAAAAAATGGGCCGACAGGTTTCAGATCAACCCCCAACAATGGTCGTTGCTTACAGGAAGCAAAGAGGTAATTTATAATATGGGTATTCATGAAATGAAAGTACCCTTGCAAGACGGAAAAGGTATTGACACCAGCTTTTTTCATACAGATCGATTTATCCTGATAGACTCCAACCGGCATGTGCGGGGATATTATAATGGATTAGATACAATGGAGCTTTCAAGAATTTCTCGTGATATTATTATGCTTACCATGGAAAAGGATCCCAACAGAAAAAGCTTTCTTTCTGGTAAGCTGGAGATAATGGCCATAGCATTTATAGCCGCTATTATAGGCGTAAGCTTACTACTTTACTTTATTAAAAATAAAAAGCAATATGCTGGCTCCCGTTTGGAAAAAGAATGATAAACGAGCAAGAATACTTATTCTAAGCTTTTCTGTAATTGTATTTCTTTTAGTGACCGCATTGGGTCGTGTAAAATTGGAAGTAGATCTGGGATTCGATACGCATCTTTTTGCCAAAGCCAATGCGATTATTAACAGCATGGTCACGTTGTTACTACTGGTGGCACTTATCGTAGTGAAGCAAAAGAAATATATTTTGCATAAGCGATTAATGATGACAGCAATGGTCTTATCCATTCTTTTCCTGGTAAGCTATATATGCCATCATTTGTTTACCGATGCTACTTCTTATGGCGGTACGGGTACAGCAAAAACAATTTACTACATCATTCTTTTTACACATATTCCATTAGCCGGCCTCATTTTGCCATTTATCTTGTATACAGCCTACAGAGCGTTGACAGGAGAATGGGAGCAGCATAGAAAGTTGGCAAAAATTACCTGGCCTATTTGGTTTTATGTAGCCATTACCGGTGTTGTTGTGTACTTAATGATTAGTCCTTATTACGGCTGATTGCTGCAAGTTAAATTTTACCGTTCCATTCCTCTTGTTCTTTCCTTTCCTGCTCTGCTTGTAATTGCAAGCGTTTGGGGATTTCTCCCATGTATAACAGCACCACGATTATTACATGGTATAAAAACAATAGTAAAACAGTCAACGAAAACAATCCACCATTGAGCAAAAGAACCTCTACGAGTAAAGAACAGACGGCGGAAATAATTAAGAAAATGCCGGCAATAGGTTTCTGTAGAGAAAGCAATAAAAAACTGGTAATAGCCAGTAAGTAAAATATAGCCAGACTCGTGGTTATCCAATGTGATTTAAAAATAACAAGATGCTGAATAAGACAGGTGAGAGAAAGAAGTATTCCAAAAACTCCAGCATAAGCACAAAAGTCTTTTTGACTGTTGGTTAGCCTGTTTGTGAGATAAGAAGAAGACATACTACTAAAGTAAGCAAGCCGTTTGACATTTCAAAGATTGCTATTACTATCAAATAGAACGGAGGCTCTTCACTAAATTTTAGAAATTCAGCTCTAGCGAAGGATCCCAAAAATGTTTTTTGAAATCAATAATTGCATCGTCTTTTACTCGAATGCCTTCTTTCTTCAACAGATTTTCCATGGCATCGGGAGTGCTAAAATGAAACTTACCGCTTAGCACCCCATTTCTATTTACCACACGGTGTGCAGGAATTTTTGGGTTTACTTTATGTGCACCATTCATCGCCCAGCCCACCATCCTTGCAGAAGATTTGGCTCCCAGGCAGGCGGCAATAGCGCCATAAGAAGTGACTTTTCCTTTAGGTATCTGTCGCGCCACTTCATATACCATCTCAAAAAAACTTTCTTCCCTCTTACCCGACGGCTTGACTTTTTGTAGCGGTGGTGTGTTTTTTTTCTTTGAGGTTGCCATGGGTTGCTGGTTTATTGTTGCTCTCGTTGCTTTAAAAGCAATGCTCTTTTAGGCTCGGGTACTCGCTCATAGTTATAAGGACAATGCTTGCAGCCATTGCCGCAACAATAGCCCCGCTCTTTGTGAAACTGCTCCGTAAGTACAATAAGTCCTTCGGCATTATAATAGTAGTGAATATTTTCAATCCAGGACTTCACTTTTTAATAACAGCTTTAATTCTTCATCTTTTTCTTTACCAGGTAAAAGGACAGGCAAGCTAAAACAGAGATAGTGAATGCGATGGCTGCCTGCAATATCTAATCCTTCGTAATGCGTTTTTATTTGTAATTCCGGAGAAATAGTTGCTTGTGCATATACATTATCGATAGCAGTATGTACCGTACAGTTATAATTAGAAAGAACAAGAGTTGAGAAATTATATAAATCAGGACTATCTGTTTTTAAGTGAATCTTTCCGCCCGGTTGTAAAATTTGCTGGTAGACCCGTAAAAACTTGGGATGGGTTAATCTTTTCTTTGCTTTAGACAAGCGCAGTTGCGGATCGGGAAAGGTGATCCATATTTCGGCAATCTCTTTTTCAGCAAAAAAATCAGCCAATTGATCTATTTGTGCCCGTACGAAAGCAATATTACCCAGGTTTTGTTGCAAAGCTTTTTTTGCCCCTAGCCATATACGGTTTCCTTTCAAATCAATGCCGATAAAATTTTTATCGGGGTACAACTGTCCCAGCCCCAGTGCATATTCACCTTTGCCGCAGGCCAATTCCAAAACAATAGGATTGTTGTTATTAAAAAATGCTGACCAATTGCCCTTCATATGTTTTGGGAACTGTAATACATTGTTCATCTGTTCCAGTTCTGCAAAGCGGATTAACTTTTTTTGTCCCATATTGGCAAAGGTAAATAGCTAACGAATATATATGTGTATGCATGATACAGTAAGATGCGGTTTACAAGATAGCCGATAAAAAGAAAAAGCTCCATATGATGTATGGAGCTTTTATAAAAAAGTATTGTTTATTAGAACTTAACAAGCAGACCCAAACCGGCAAGCGATTTAACTTGTAAACCGGGTTTGTCGCCTGTAGCACCAAAGAGACGAACATCGTCATCATAAATGAGGTCAAGACTATACGTAAGCGATAAAATTTTTGACAGCTTTACATTTATTACATTGGTAAAAAACAAGTCAACGTTTTTGGGGTTGCGCTTATAATTGGAAAACAAATCAAGGCGGCCTTTGTAGGTTACCGAAGGGCTGATTTCTTTTAAATAGTTTACGCTGGCAAAAGCACCTAATTCAGACAAAGAATGCTTGCCGGGATCTACGCCATAGGCTCCAATAGCCGATAAAGCGTCATTCTTTACAATCACCCATCTGGCGGTAATAGGCGAAACAAAGAGGGAAAGATTGCTATTAGGCTTATAGTCAAGACCGGGGCTCACCAGCACGTAGGCAGGTGATAAAAAGCTTGACGCAAATGTTTTTACATTATTGGGGTATGTGTAACCATCAAATAACTGCGAACGGAAGTTGACAAGACCCGCTACGTTAAGCTTAGAGTTTAAGGCATATCCATATTTTGATAACAGATCAATACGGTCATCATTTTTGCGGCTACCCAGGCTTGTTGTGTTTACGTAACCAATATTGAAATCAAAAGTATTGTCCCAGCTATGGCGATCTTTTTTGTAAAAAGCATATAGGCTGAGTATGGAGTTAATAGAAAGCGAGAAATCGTCCCCCCCCGCAGCCCAGTTGCTTAGTGAGCCTTGTGAAACATTTATACCATAAATGCCTCCTTTTTTCCAGGTAGCGACGGTTGTATCGCTGGCGTCTTTGGCAATAGTTTTTT
>CAZPPM010000156.1:0-6672 GCA_964588445.1 uncultured Citrobacter sp. | reverse complement strand
CCGATTTCTTTTATCAAACCATGGTTACCATGGCCGATACGTATGGAAGAGCTACTGGTTACAAGGATCAGGTAGAAGATTTGAAAAAGTTTGCCAATGAGTTTTATCAAAAATTCAGAGAAAAACAGTTGAAGGATAATAAAGCTTCCTAAGCACTATTTGTTTAAAAAATTAAATAGGGAACTATGAGTTTAGAGCAAAAAGTAATGACAGATTTGAAAGCAGCGATGCTAGCAAAAGATGAAGTGGCCTTAAGAAGCCTGCGGGCAATTAAAGCAGCGATCCTTTTGGCAAAAACAGCAGAAGGCGGTGGTGGCGAATTGAAGGAAGAGGAAGAGACAAAGCTCTTGCAAAAACTGGCAAAGCAACGTCGCGATTCATTGGAAATTTTTACGCAACAAAACAGAGCCGATCTGGCAAAGGTAGAAGAAGATGAGTTGTTGATTATTGAAAAGTTTTTGCCCAAGCAATTATCATCGGAAGAATTGAAAGCTGAGGTAGAAAAAATTATTGCAGCTATCGGTGCTACTTCTGCAGCCGATATGGGAAAGGTAATGGGTGTCGCTACCAAGCAGCTAGCCGGTAGGGCCGATGGGAAGGCGATATCAGGGATCGTAAGAGATTTGTTAAGTAAGGCTTAAAAAGGCATAAAGGCTGATGACAATGCAATATTCACTACGTATAGTTGTTATCAGTATGCTTGAATAAATTTTCCTGTAACAAGCATAGAGACTTGTGGATGTTGGGTAGGAAGTACTTTTAAAAATTTTAAAAATGATCCTTGACCTCATTCTTGTAGTATTGCTTGTGATAGCCGCCTTTAAAGGGTATCAGCGTGGCCTCATTGTGGGGCTTTTTTCTTTTATTGCCATCGTTATAGGTATTGCAGCGGCGATGAAGCTCTCTACTGTAGTAGCTTCTTATATTGGCGACACCATAAAAATTTCAGATCGATGGCTGCCCATTATATCCTTTACAGTGGTGCTGGTTCTTGTTATTTTTCTGGTGCGAGCAGGTGCAGCCATGCTACAGCGTACGGTAGAACTGGCGATGCTGGGATGGGTCAATAGGCTCGGCGGGATTGTTTTTTATGCGGCCATCTACTTATTGGTTTTTAGTATACTGCTTTTTTATGCAGAACAGATACAATTACTGCAACCCGCCACTATCGAAAATTCAGCCACTTACTCATGGGTGCAACCCTGGGGTCCTGCCGTGGTAAATGGGTTTGGTGGTATTATTCCTATTTTTAAGGACATGTTTGAAAAGCTGGAGTCGTTTTTTGACGTTATCGCTTCGGGAATAAAGAAATAGATGTAGGCAAAATTGAAAGCTTTGGCTATTTTGTGGAAGATGTCTATTTTTATATAGTCCATAAAATTAATAGACTAAATAAATCATCGAAAATGAACCTGAATTATATTGCGTTGGCGGTTCCCCTTTTCCTTTTTTTTATGGGTCTGGAGTATTATTATTCCAAGCGTAAAGGCAAAAACTTTTTTCAATATGCAGAGTCGGTAGCCAACATCAACGTAGGTATTGCAGAAAGATTATTGGATATTTTTACCACAGGTATTTTCTTTTTCTTTTTTGTTTATGTGTATGAAAATTTTGCTCTATTCGATATAAAAGCGGGTGTATTTACCTGGATACTGCTTTTTTTAGCCACAGATCTGGTATGGTACTGGTATCATCGACTGGCGCATGAAATAAATGCCTTTTGGGCTGTGCATGTAGTGCATCATCAAAGCGAGGATTTTAATTATACTGTCTCAGCCAGGATTACTGTTTTTCAAGCTGTCGTTCGATGCTTATTTTGGTCGGTGCTACCCTTGCTTGGCTTTCCTCCGGCCATGATTGCTATTTTTTTATTGGTTCACGGCATATATCCGTTTTTTATTCATACACAAGCGTTGGGAAAATGGGGATGGTTTGAAAAGGTCCTGGTGACACCTACACATCACGGAATTCATCACGCATCCAATCCTGAATACTTAGATAAAAATTATGGAGATGTACTTATTATATGGGATAAAATTTTTGGGACTTTTGTAGAAGAAAAGAAAGATGTAAAAATAGTGTATGGTCTTACAAAACAGTTGGAGAGCCATAGCTTCTTGTGGCAGCATTTTCATTTTCCGCTGGAGATATACATGAATTTTAAACATGCAAAAGGATTTAGGGCAAAGTGGCGGACTATATTTGGAAAGCCGGATGATTTAAATCCGCGCTATAGAGCCGTATTGGAAAGAAAGCTGTTGAATAAATCTCCCTTTTCACCAAAAGAACCCACGCTGGCCATACGACAATATGTTACTGCGCAAACCATATTCTCCTTAGGCTTACTATTTGCTGTAATATTATTTGAACGTTATCTTTCCCTGGCCCAATTGACGTTACTGTCTTTATTTATTTTTATCAGTATCATCAATAGTGGCGCTATCCTTGATCAGCGTCGATGGATTTTTTACCTTGAATACATTCGCTTAGGTTTAGTAATGATTGCTATTGGTGTTTTTTATCCCAATGGCTGGGTTTTTATGGGCATTGCAACCACTGTTTTTTTATTAATCTGGTATTTGCGACCTTTAAGGCGCTATTATTTTGCCCTGTTATATACCCCGCAAGAGCAGTTATTGGAAGAGTAGCCGATTATCATTATTGTTTTTGTGGTCAAGGCTGTTATATTTGTAATAACAGGCTGGGCTTTGGAGAAAGATGAATGTGCAGCAAAACGATTATTTTAGCAAAAATTAATAGCGTCATTACCCAATGAGTTACGAGATAAAACAAGACAATAAATTCAGGTTCATAGAGGAAGGAGAAGGGGAACCGCTACTACTCCTGCATGGCTTGTTTGGGGCATTGAGCAATTTCAGAGACCTTATAGAATACTTTAAAAACCATAATAAAGTGGTGGTGCCTATGTTGCCATTACTGGATATGGATCTGTTACATACTTCTGTGGGAGGGTTGGCAAAATTTGTCCATAAATTCATAGAAACAAGAGGCTACCAAAATATACATCTTTTAGGAAACTCTCTTGGCGGACACGTGGGCCTAGTGTATGTGTTGAAAAATAAGCCTGAGTGTATTAAATCAATCATACTTACGGGTAGTTCCGGATTGTTTGAGAGCGGAATGGGTGACTCTTACCCCAAGAGAGGAGATTATGAGTATATCCGTAAAAAAACGGAGCTTACTTTTTATGATCCGGCTATGGCAACAACGGAACTTGTGGATGAAGTTTTTTCCATTACCAATAACCGATTAAAAGTTATTAAGATTATTGCACTGGCTAAGAGCGCTATCAGAAATAATTTGGGAGAAGATTTAAACCAGATACAGCAGCCCACCTTGCTGGTATGGGGAAATAATGATACGATTACGCCACCCTTTGTTGCAAAAGAATTTAATAAGCTTATTCCTAATAGCGAGCTGCATTTTATTGATAAATGTGGGCATGCGCCTATGATGGAAGTGCCACAGGAGTTCAACGCCATTCTTCATAAATTTTTGAAAAAACTCAACGAGCCTGCAACAGTTCGTTAATTCCGGGGGTCTTGGTTGAAAAGCCAAGATTTTTTTATATGCTATCAGGCGAAATAAATATAACAACCCTTCCCTCTCTTGTTTTACAAGACAAAGTTTTTTTTGCACTGCAACTTATGAATGATAATCAAGTTGCACACTTGCCCCTTATTGATGAGGAACAAAAATATCTAGGGCTTGTGAGTGAGGATTTATTAATGGATATAGAGAACGATCAGGATGAGATAGGGTACTATAGAGATTCGTTAGGAGTAATATCCGTCAAAAATGATGAACATTTTTTAAAAGCAGTAAAACAAGCTGCAGAAAATAGCATAAGCGTAGTACCTATTATTGATAAAGAAAACAACTTGGTTGGCTCAGTCGCTTATAAAGATTTGTTGCGGTATGTGGTAGACTTTATGGGTTTGAATGATGCTGGCGGGCTGATTGTTTTTGAAGTAGATAGCCACCAGTATTCCTTTGGTGAAATCAGTAAAATAGTAGAGTCGAGTAATGCACAGATTACCCAGTTGAATACCTCCAACAATTTGGATACAGGGGTGATGACGGTAACCATACGTGTAAATAAGGCTGAGATAGCAGATATAGTGGCTACTTTTCAGCGGTATGAGTACACCGTAAAGTATTATTTTGGTGAAGAATTATATACCAACGAGCTACGTAGTAACTATGACAATCTCATGAATTACCTTCAAATATGATCTTTTTCTCCTATAGCTGCTCCAGATAAGAAAAACCGGTTAATTTTAAACGATATGAGCTTACCGGTGATGTTGCGAAAAAAAATATTTTCATTTTTAATAGTGCTGTTCTGTTATAGTACTATTGCAGCCCGGCAAACTATAGAATTGGTACAACTTGATAGCACAAGTAAAGACTCACTCTTTACTACTCCTCCGCCACAGGAAAAACATGATCCCCGTTTTTTTCTTCGAAATATAGTTGTGGAAGGAAATAAGAAAACCAAAACCTCTGTTATCCTTCGCGAGCTTTTTTTTCAAAAGGGAGATTCATTATTATTGCCGGAGCTGGTGGCTAAGTTTGAACTGGCAAGGCAACAGTTGATGAACACTACATTGTTTCATGAAGTCATCGTAGCATTAAAAAGTTTTGAAGGATATAATGTAGATGTTTTAATACAGGTGAGAGAGCGATGGTATGTTTTTCCCTTACCGTATTTCAAACCGGTGGACCGCAACCTTAACCAATGGATTGTGGAGCAAAACGCCAGCTTGCGTAGAGTCAACTTTGGATTAAAGCTGATGCACAACAACACTAGCGGACGCAACGATAAGTTTCAGGCCTGGGTGATAGGTGGGTACACACAACAACTTATATGGAGGTACAGTAAACCTTATTTCGACAGAAAAATGAAATGGGGTATTGACTTTAATATGGGTATAGGCAATAACAAGGAGGTGAATTTCGCTACAAAGGATGATAAGCAAACATTCCTACGGCAGGACAAGGTACTGCGCAAGTTTACGAATGCTTCTGTTGATTTTGTTTATAGAAAAGCTATTCGTACCCGGCACCGATTTGGTTTGGGATATATAAGGGAATCACTTGCAGATACTGTTCTTCAGTTAAACCCTGATTTTTTTAACGGCGGACGTAGTGTTGTTTCGTTTCCAGAGTTTAGTTATACTATGACCTATTATGATCTGGATTATATTCCTTATCCTACAAAAGGGTATGCCGCAGAAATAGTTTTTAATAAAAAAGGGTTTAATAAAGCTGTGAATCTATGGCAGCTAACGGCAAAAGGATCGGCTAACTGGCCAACTAGTCCCAAGGCTTTTTTTAGTTTAAATGCTTTTGGTACAATTAAGCTACCATTTAATCAATCGTTTTATAATAGAAGATTGCTTGGTTACAATGATGCCTTTCTGCAGGGCTATGAGTATTATGTAGTAGATGGCCTGGCAGCGGCTTATCTTAAAGCAGCATTTACCCGAAAAGTTTTTGGTTTTAATGTAAATATACCCGGCACCAAGAAGGTGCTGCCACAGCGAGTACCTTTTGGTGTATATGCCCGTGTATTTGGCAATATGGGCTATGTATACAATAAGCCCGATCCTTTGAATCGCCTGCCTAATAGGTTATTGGTATCTGGAGGTTTTGGTATTGACATCACAACGATTTATGATTTTACTTTAAAGATCGATTGGTCATTTAATCAGTTAGGTCAGAATGGCCTCTTTTTTCATAGGAAATCAATTTTTTAATTTTGCAGTAAGTATCTTACCGGGAAATAAATGATGAAAGCCGCGATATATAGCAGAATAATGGAGGCAGATCAAACAGGTAACGTTCAGCTTTTTTTCAATGAACTTTACCGGCAGGCTATTGTACCTGTTATATATCATCCGTTTTACGAGCAGTTACTGCACAAAATCCAGTTTAATGGTACGGTAGAAACATTCTACGCTTCAGAGCAATTGACAAGCGAGGTGGAAATTATCATTAGCTTGGGAGGTGATGGAACGCTATTAGATACAATCATTTTGGTAAGGGATAAGCCTATTGCCATTATGGGTGTAAATTTTGGCCGTCTCGGTTTTTTGGCTGGCATTGGAAAAGATGAAATAGAAGTGGCCTTGCAGGCGATAGCTCGCCGTTCTTTTGTGGAGGATAAGCGTACACTTATTCATCTGGATGCGGATTGTGCTTTGTTTGGCGATGTGCCGTATGGCTTGAATGAATTTGCCATTCATAAAAAGGATATGGCTTCCATGATAAAGATTCATACGTATCTGAACGGAGAATTTCTGAATACATATTGGGCAGATGGATTAATTGTAGCAACACCTACAGGCTCTACTGGTTATTCATTGAGTTGCGGCGGGCCGGTTGTGTTTCCGGAATCGGGCAGCTTTGTGATTACGCCGGTAGCACCACATAACCTCAATATGCGCCCTATCATTGTTCCGGATGATAATATTATTTCTTTTGAGGTAGAAAGCCGGTATGACGAGATTACTTGTGCGTTGGACTCCCGCAGGGAAACAGTGAGTAAAAACGTATCATTGGCGGTGAGAAAAGAAAATTTTACCATTAGTCTGTTGCGCCTGGCAGAAAATAGTTTTTTACAAACGCTTCAAAATAAACTTGCTT
>CAZPPM010000155.1:0-6807 GCA_964588445.1 uncultured Citrobacter sp. | reverse complement strand
GGTGTCCAAAAAGCATCTAACTGCATAATACTTTCTTTCAAAAAAGATATAATGGCCGGCCAGTCTTTTTCTTGAAAGATGTTGACACCTGTAAGCTGCTTGCTAATGGTAGCAATAGGTAAACCTTCCTCTGTTATAGCGGCACTATTCCAGTTCCACTCTCCTTCCAATAAATTTTTTAGTTGTAAAAGCTGTTGGTAGTAATGATCTCGCTCTTCCACATCTGCATGGCGTAACTCTATATAAATGGATGCAAGTGATACACCTGCATCCATTCTAAAAAAAATATTTTTCTTACCTGTTTTGTAATTGATCCAGTTGATGCGCTCCCCTTCTGCATTGGGCACCGGGCGCATATACTGTCCAAATAAAGTCCAGAACTTTTGTCGTATTTGCGAAGCTTGCTGCCGGGTGTACATACTGCAAAAGTAAACGGATACAGTTACTTCTTTTTCTTAGTCTTCTTTGCTGCGGCTTCCCGCTCTTTTTGCCGCTGCTTCTCCACTTTGATATTATGCCGTATCACGTTCCAATAATCTTTGCCATAACCTACAAATATTTCCGACCCGGGAAGAATATCTTTCTTTGACTGAATAAAAACTTTCACACCTTCTTCTGCATAGATGGCATTATTCGTCACGCCTTTTTTTCGTACCAGTCCGCTGGCATCATTCGCATAGCGCGCCAAAGCAGAAAGGGTGCGGCTGGCATCTATCACATGACTTCTTTTCACAAAATAGATATAACCATTCTCTCCATCGTTATGATTAACTTCCTTCCAAGTGGTTAACTTCCCTTTGTACTCTACTATATTCGTACCTGCAGGGATTAATACTTTTGTAAAAAGCCCTTTACCGGCTCCTTCTAATGTTGATTTCTTTACGTACAGTTTTTTTTCTAACAGTGCCATTACTACATTTTTTCAAAGAGCGCAAAGGTAAAGGGCAGATGCTTAGTAATATTTTTTTATTTGCTTTTTGTAGAAGAATCCTTCTCCTTAGTCAAAGCTAATCGGGCTGCATAAACTACCTGCAATAATTCTTTTACCAAATTGGGATCTTTATTTAGCTCTACTGCGCCTTCTCCAAACTGCAAGGCTCTTTGATAATCACCATTCGCAGCATACCCTTCGGCCAGGCTGGATACAACATTGGCTGACGAAGGAAACAGCCACCGGTTTATTTGAAAAATGCTTAACGCCTGTGCCGCTTTTTGCTGATTCAAGAAAAGGTAACCCAAGCTGTTCAATTCATACTCTTCCGCCACCAATGGACGCAATTGATTAGCCATTCCCCGCAGGCTGTTATTTTCGTCTACCAAGGCTCCTTCTTCGGCCCATTTTTGTATAACACTAAAACTTTTATAGTTGGGAATATATTCCTTACCCGATAGTATGGCCAGTAAATCTTTTTCCAGCGATAGAACAGGGTACTCATTGATGCGGCCTATTTCTTTGCCGTCTTTGTACACAATAAAAACAGGTACCCGGTAGATACCCTTTCCCTCCTCTTCATGCGTCGGAGATTGCTTATACAAAGAATCTCTCCCCCCTAAACCGATTACTTTAAGAGGCACTGGAATTGAGGCAAAAGAATCAATTATTTTAAAAAAGCGAGGCACTTCCCGCTTACTATCACCACACCATGTACCCAACCACACTTCCACACTTACGCCCTTTCTGTCTACCTTTTTTAATTGCTGCATTACGCTTGCATTGGGCTGGTACGTTGTATAACCCGGCTGAAACCATTCTTTAAAACCTTGTCGCAGGAATGCTGATGGTTGTACAACGCCATACAAAATTTCTTGCCGAGCCCATAAAGACGATATCGAAAATAATACACCTATAGCAGACAGTAGCAGTCTGCTTAAAACAGTTGATTGCATAAATATTATTTTTTAAAACAGAACACCTCCTACCCGGTATAGCAGGTATAGCATATGTATCGATACACCACTACTATGCCCTAAGAGGAATTAATTGTAATACCTTAGAAAAAATAAGAATCCGCACCGCTCTCTATAGAAAGCAATGCCTATTCTTTTAACAACAGGAAGCTACACTTGCGGAGGATGATCGATACCTATAACAGGCGCTATGGGTAATTGATAAGATGGTAACAATCTATTCTTACTATCTAGTTGCACAAGACAATGTTGCAGATACTCTACAGGCGGATAGATATACGATTCATCAGGGTGAGTATGTGGTTGCTGAGCCGGTTGCGAAGTAACATCGCCGGTTGCAGCCTTTCCTAAAAGTATTTTCTCGCAATCGCAACTATCACTTTCTTTATTTAAATAAATAGCCAGTCGGCATTCTAAATAGCTTATGTACCGCTCATACTGAGCTGTGAGAAATACTAAAAGAAATAAAAAAGAGGTGACTCTTTGCACAAACAGTGGTTTTAGAGAAGCTATTCGCCAGCTATGACCCAAGAATAATTATAAAGGTTGCATTATCATTTGTTTTTTGTCCAGTTTATTTAAAAGACGAGTGGCTTATAAATTCAATCAAAAAAATTATTTTCGGTGATTAATTGATGCCATGCGTAGTCTATTGTTTTGTTTACTGACAGCTATACTATTCTCTTGCCAGGAGACAGCCTCTTCTATGAAAGTAACAACTCCGGCAGCAGGCAGTCTGGAGCCTACTCCTGCTGTTGTTGTAGAAACCTTAGTGGAACCATTTACCACAACAATGGCTTGCACTTTTTCTGCTATCGCTTATTGCACCAATCCACAGGATCAAGTAGACAAACATTTGGCGGGATGGGAAGTGATATGGCATGCTCCTTCCTACCGCGGTAATCATGCTTATGTGGCAAAGCGTGCCGGAGTGTATGTAGTTGCCATTCGCGGCTCTTTGATGGAAATAAGCTGGGATGCATTTGATAATTGGATATACCAGGATTTAAACATTGTAGAACAAGTGGCCTGGCCACATACAGGCAAAGGATCTAAAATATCACAGGGAGCTTACAGAGGATGGACAAACCTGGATTATATGACAGACTCACTTACGAAGGAAAAGCTTTCTGACTTTCTTTTAAAAAATACTACCGAAACAACTCCCATTATCTTCACCGGCCACAGCCTGGGTGGCAATCTGGCAACCGTCTATGCTACGTATTTCTATTCTTTGTGTAAAAAGCAACATCGCAAAACGGACAAGCTAAATGTAATCACCTTTGCTGCACCGGCAGCAGGTAATGAGATATTTGCAAAAGAGTTTGATACCCTCTTTCCGGCATCTATGAGAGTCGAAAATAAATTAGACATGGTTCCTAAATTTCCCTGCACGGATAAAGTAGCTGCTTTAGGAGAATTGTTTCCTACTATTGTTGCATCAGAAATAAGTGTTGGTTACAAAAGTATTACTACATCGCTTACTAATGTTTTCAAAACGATCGGTACGGCTATGACTGTTTTAGAATTAAAAAATGGTCTGTCTTCTTTCCAACAAACCAACACCAGTAATGTCATTTTATTGGGCGATAAACTTTCCGGCACTAATAATGGCAACGATATCCAGTCCTGGTTTGGTGAAGCAGGTTACCAACATAGTATAGCTCAATACGCTATTTTACTAGGAGCGCCGGTTATCGATTGCCAATAACATTTCGTTACTGCCATTCATAAAACAACCTAAAACCTTTGCTGGCCGAGTAATAACTTTGCTCACTTTTATGATCAAAGCCACTGCTGATATTTACAAAAACGCTTACTCGGGCTTATCCCGTTCTACCTGGCTTTTATCATTCATTATGCTTATCAACCGAAGCGGAACAATGGTTGTTCCCTTCATGACCTTGTATCTTACCAGCCCGGCTATGGGCTATAGCGTAAGTGAAGCGGGTGTCGTTTTTGGTGTATTTGGGCTAGGCGCTTTTTGCGGAGCCTATTTAGGCGGCAAGCTTACGGATAAAATCGGCCATTATAAAGTACAGCTATTTGCATTAGCCGGTGGTGGTATTCTTTTTATGATTGTAGGTCAGCTAAGAGATTACAATCTCATCTGCTTATTTACTTTCTTATTGAGTTTTGTCAATGAAGCGTTTCGGCCGGCCAATGCGGCGGCTATTGCTATTTATAGCAAACCTGAAAACCGCACCCGCTCTTATTCATTAAACAGATTAGCTATCAATCTTGGTTGGGCAGCAGGAAGTGCGGTGGGTGGATTTCTAGCAAAAATTGATTACGAGCTACTCTTTTGGGTTGATGGTTTTACTAATCTATCGGCTGCTATTATTATGTGGCTCTTGCTAAAACCAGAAAAGAAAATAAAACAAGAAAATATTGAAATCATCAACACCATAAAAGGACCTTCTGCTTACCGAGACAGAGGATACCTGTATTTTATCTTACTAACCACTTTGTTTGCCACCTGCTTTTTTCAGCTCTTTACCAATGTTCCTGTATATTTTAAAAAAGAACTGCACTACTCAGAGCCCTTTATCGGTTTATTAATGGCAATTAACGGTCTTATTATTGCCTTGATAGAAATGGTGCTCGTTTACAAACTGGAAGCAAAGGGACGGAGTATCGCTTACATGATCATTGGTACTTTATTTATAGGAACAGCTTTTGTTGTGCTTGCCCTACCGCTTACGGGTATAAGTATTGGCATCATCATGATCCTGCTCATATCGGCCGGAGAAATGACAGCCATGCCTTTCATGAATAGTTTTTGGATAAATCGTTCACAACCTAATAACAGAGGGCAATATGCCGCCTTGTATACGATGGCCTGGTCGGCTGCACAAACGCTGGGACCTATGGGGGGAGCCACCATTGCTGATAATCACGGCTTTTCTTTCCTCTGGTGGATAATTGTAGCCATCACCATTGTAACATGCATTTTTTTGTGGTATTTTTTTATTAAGAAAAAAGATCGCTACCATCGCATTCGTCAATAATATTCATCTCTATACATAATCTCACTAGTATTCTTTTCTATCTGGATTATCTATTCATTAACAATCGTATTTTTTTTCTCAAAAGCTTACATTTGTAAAAACAGATAATCATGATTCTTCGCCTTTGCTTATTTATCTTTTTATTTACCACTACCACTACGTATGCGCAAAATCTTCAACGACCCAAGCTTGTTGTGGGCATTATGATTGATCAAATGCGGTGGGATTATTTATATCGTTTCTATGATCGTTATTCTGCTGATGGATTCAAGCGATTATTGAATCAGGGATTTAGCTGTGAAAACACTTTTATTCCTTATACACCCACGTATACGGCTGCTGGTCACGCCTGCGTTTATACCGGCTCTGTACCAGCTATTAACGGCATTGTTGGCAACAACTGGTATCGCCGTGATTTAAAGAGAAGCTGGTATTGCGCAGAAGATACAACTGTACTGTCAGTAGGTAGTACTTCTTCAGCAGGTAAAATGTCGCCTCGTAATATGTGGACGACTACCATCACCGATGAATTACGATTAGCTACCAATTTTGCCAGCAAAACAATTGGTATCGCCATCAAAGATCGGGGAGCTATTTTACCAGCTGGACATTCCGCCAATGCTGCTTATTGGTTTGATAATGCCGTTGGCGGCTGGATCACCAGTAATTATTATATGGAAGATCTGCCGGAATGGGTTAAAAAATTAAATGCGAAAAAATTGCCGGATCAATACATGGCAAAAGACTGGAATACTCTTTATCCTATCAATACGTATAAGCAAAGTACGGCAGATGAAAAAGAGTATGAAGGAAGGATTGGCGGAGAGGATAATACTTTTCCTCACACAACTTCTAAAATTGAGGCGAATAGAAAGTATGAATCCTTTAAGACTACTCCTTACGGAAATACGTACACGTTTGACATGGCTAAAGCCGCGATTGAAGGAGAAAAAATGGGACAACGTAACGTTACCGATTTTCTCGCAGTAAGCTTTTCTTCTACGGATTATGTAGGTCATACATTTGGTCCTAATTCGATAGAAATAGAAGACACTTATCTGCGATTCGATAAAGAGCTGGGAGATTTTTTAAAGCATTTGGATACTAAGTTGGGCAAAGGACAATACCTGGTTTTCTTAACAGCGGATCATGCTGTAGCGCATGTGCCTGGTTTTATGAAAGAAAATAAAATACCTGCCGGCACATTTGATGATGAAGATGTAAGAAAATGGATAAATGAAACTGCCGAGAAAAAATATGGCATCAAAGAAGCCATTGAAAAAGTGATCAACTATCAATTGTTCTTCAATTTTGATGCAGTAGAGAAGTTGACAAAAGATACCAAAGTAGAGTTTGAAGTATTTAAGCGCTGGTTAATTGCAGAGTTGGGCAAGCACCCTGCTATTATGAGTGCTTTCGATCTACATGAAATTGGCGAAGCCCCTATCCCTTCCAAAATAAGGGAAATGGTAAAAAATGGCTACAATCAAAAACTGAGCGGTGATGTACAATTTATATTCATGCCGCAATGGTTTGATGGTGGCAAAACTGGGACTACTCACGGAGCCTGGAACCCCTACGACTCTCATATTCCGCTACTATGGTATGGCTGGAAAATAAAACCCGGAAAAACAAACAGAGAAACCTACATGACTGATATAGCAGCTACCGTAGCAGCACTATTACGCATTCAAATGCCTAATGGCAGCGTAGGACATGTAATTGAAGAAATAACTAAATAATTTTTTATGGATATCAAAGAACTATTTGAAAAAGCAGTAACAGAAAGCAAATCTTTATCAGAAAAGCCTTCTAACGAAATTTTATTAAAGCTATACTCCTTGTACAAGCAGGCTACAGATGGAGACGTGAATACCGATCCTCCTTC
>CAZPPM010000154.1:0-6871 GCA_964588445.1 uncultured Citrobacter sp. | reverse complement strand
GATTCTGTTACTATTTTGAAATGTTGTTCATCCCCTACATTATCACTTCCCTGAAACATCATATGCTCAAAAAAGTGTGCAAATCCCGATTTTCCAATTTCTTCACGAGCCGATCCTACATGGTAGGTAATATCCACATGGGCTATAGGATCGCTATTGTCCTCGTGTACAATCACAGTGAGTCCATTGGGCAATACATATTTTTCATACGGTATCACCAGTTCATCACCTTTCTTTGTTACTTTTTCTACAAGCTTTGCTTGTGCAGAAACCATCACTATCGAAAGCGATAGTACCAGTCCTGTTAACATTGTTTTTTTCATCATAAGTGTGTCTACTTTTATATCCTGAAATGTATGTTTAAGTACTTACTTAATCAAAAAACTATTACTAAAACCCTTTGACAGTTTTCACTCCTTCACTTACGGTGGCACTCTCCGGGTACATCACCGACTTTACCATATTGTTCAATGTAAGGAATTTCTTTGCCGCTTTTTTCAAATCATCTTTAGTAATACTATTTACCTTTTGCTCATAATCCAGAACATTCTCCGGATTGTCATCATTAATAAAAGCATTAGAAAGGTTGGATAACCAATAGCCATTGTTTTGAAGATTTACATGGTATTGTTTTCTCCAGGTTTCTTTTACTTTATCTAAATCTTTTTGATCGACTCCTTCTTCCTGTACTTTTTTAATAATACCTATGAGAGCGTTGCTCAGCTTTTCTACATTTTCCGGACCACACGGAATTGTTGCCCTGATAGAGTAATGCGGATAAGGGCGTTTGCTTACCGATCCGCCTAAGCCTCCGCCATACATACCTCCCAGCTCTTCCCGCAGGGTTTCTATTACTTTAATATTAATCACATCAAGCAAAGCAGCAAGCTGTAAACGATTATCACGATTATACTCTATTTCTCCTTCAAATAGTAAATTAATCATCGCCTGTGTTTCTTTGCCTCTTTTTATAGCAACATCAGTAGAGCCTTGTACCATGCGTATACCCGGGTCATTACTTTTATTTTCTTTGGGAGAAGATGGCAGTGATCCAAGATATTTTTCAATCAAAGGTTTTGCCGTTTCTGGATCAATGTTTCCTACAAAAGTGAAGTGCATGCCATATGCGTTACCAAAAATTTCCTTGTAAATTTCCAGTGACCTATCGAGATGGATCGCATCAAAATCAGCGGCCGTAGGAATTACATCTACCCATGGATTGTTTTTATAAATAATCTTCTGCAGGGTATCTTCATAAGAAGATTGTGGATCCTTGCTATAAAACTCCACAGCCGCTTTTTGCTTTCCTATAAATGATTTAAAAAGAAGATCATCTCTGCGAGGAGCAGTAAAATAGAGATGCGTAAGCTGTAGAAAATTTTCAAAATCCTTTACACTACTACTTCCTTCAATTCCTTCTTCCGAAGCATTAATATAAGGTAATACAGAAAATGACTTGCCTGCCATAAATTTTGTCAACTCTGTAGGCGTCATATCTTTTACGCCCATCTGTCGTACTACTACAGCTGCATTAGTGGCGCTTTGCTTATCTGTTACAGGATATTTATAAAAACCACCTAAGCGCCACGCGTCCATCACAATTTCATCGTTCTTTAATTGTGTAGGCTTTAAGGTAACAGTAGCTCCATTGCTAAGAACATAACTGATAGTACCTAGTTTCTCATTCTTTTGCTCCGACGTTACTTTTCCACTTACAGGCTCTTTGTCCAGTAAAGCTGCAGTCACTTCTTTTTCTTCATAGGCTGTTGCCTTTTTATTACTGGCGTCCACAATCATTTCGGTAACTGCTTTATCATTGGGCAGCTTATCCTTCATAGCTGAAGGAGCCATCACCAGTGTAAATGCATTATTTGTAGCCGGCATTTTTTTAGCTACTTCATTTATTTCCTCCAAAGTAATGCCCGGCAATTCTTGCTTGATAAATTCATATCGATTAGCAATACCTGGTATAGGAGATCCCGTTAAAAAATTATCGACATAGGCTGCTATAATACCTGCCGACTCCGACTTATCCTTTTCATTATAAGACTTCTCCGTACCGTTTAACAAACTAGCCTTTACTCTATCCAATTCGCTTTGCAAAAAGCCATGTTGCCTAGCTCTGTTTGTTTCTTCCAATAAAGCGTCCGTTGCTTCCTGTAAGGTTCCTTGGCCTAGTACAGCCACCGATGCAAACGTGCTATAGCCTCTTATAAAATCGCCATAACCTGTATTGGCAAAAAGGAAAGGAGGATTTTCTTTCTGGGTAAGTTCCGATAAGCGCTCATTAATAAGTGAGCTTACAAGGCCTTCAATAATATTTTTTCGGTAATCACCCCAGGTCTTTATTTTTTCCTCGGGTTTTACAAAATTAAAAATCTGTACAATTGTGTTTGTCGCTTCTTCATCTGTTACTACAATAGCATCAGGCGAAGCACGGTTGGCGATGGGGATGATTGCTGGTCGCACCGGGGCTTTCGCCGGATTCTTATATTTTTCAAAATGTTTTTTTATCTTCTTTTCTGCCTCAGCAGGATCAATATCACCTACTACCATTACAGACATAAGATTGGGCCTGTACCAGTCCTTGTAAAAGCTCTGCAATGTACTCTTCGAAAAAGATTTCAAAACCTCGTCTTCACCAATTGGCAAACGATCGGCGTACCTGGAGCCATTTAGCAACTTAGGAAAATACTGACGCATCATTCTCTCCTGCGATCCCTTACTTAGCCTCGACTCTTCTAATACAACACCTCTTTCCTTTTCTATTTCTCCTGCATCAAAAAGGTTATTGAATGCCCAATCCTCCAATACAAGCAATCCTTTATCAATCATTGCGGGATCCTCTGTAGGTATAGGTAGTATATATACTGTTTCATCAAATCCTGTATAAGCATTTAAATCGGCACCAAACTGTACTCCCGATTGTTGTAAAAAGTTGACCAGTTCGTTTT
The DNA here is from genome assembly GCA_964588445.1 of uncultured Citrobacter sp. Lineage (GTDB taxonomy): Bacteria > Bacteroidota > Bacteroidia > Chitinophagales > Chitinophagaceae > CAZPPM01. The sequence goes on along the minus strand of CAZPPM010000154.1, from coordinate 3,917 downwards.
TAGGGAAACTTTTTGATCCATTGAAACCCATGTGCTCCATAAAATGAGCAAGTCCTCTTTGTTTATCATTCTCCAATACCGATCCTGCGTTTATAGCAAGCCGCAGCTCCACTTTTTTCTCGGGCTTTACATTCTTACGTATATAGTAGGTGAGCCCATTGGAAAGCTTTCCAATTTTTACATTGGGATCGACGGGTAGGGGGTCTGTTAGTTTCAGCTGACCTAAAACATCAGCTGAAAGCGAAAGGATAAGTAATCCTATAATAAAAACTTGAATGATATTTCTCATACGGTGTTTTTTAGTAGTTATATAGTTGACAAAGGTAAGTGTCACCCCCTTCAGAAAACCTTACCACTCATAAAATTTAGCCGCAGGTTGCCTTCTCAGCTGCAAGCTTGCAAAGATGCAGTTAATCGTCCCTGAGAAATTCCAAAACTATGCTACTTTTGCAGCCACAATTTTTCAGCATGAGTAGTAGAAAGCAGGAGATCTTACAAGATGTAGTTATAAAGTTTGCCGGCGACAGTGGTGATGGTATGCAACTTACAGGTACTCAATTTACCAATAACACTGCCCTGCTAGGTATTGATCTTTCTACTTTTCCGGATTTTCCTGCCGAGATAAGAGCTCCCATAGGCACCCTGCCCGGAGTAAGTGGTTTTCAGCTTCGTTTTTCGAGTGACAGGGTTTTTACCCCCGGCGATGCCTGTGATGTATTGGTAGCTATGAATGCTGCCGCATTGAAAACAAATCTGGCAGCCTTAAAAAAAGGAGGCAAAATTATTGTCAATACCGATGGCTTTGATTCTAAAAACCTTCGCCTAGCCAACTATCCCGATGGAGAAAATCCTTTAGAGAATAATAGCCTTGACGGTTATGACGTAGTGCGCATGGATGTTACAAAAATGACACGTGAAGCCTTGAAAGAATTTGCCATGGGCATGAAAGAAAAGGATAGGGCAAAAAATATGTTTGTTCTCGGTTTTCTTTATTGGATGTATGGCCGCGATCTACAAAGCACTCTCAATTTTCTAAACGAAAAATTTGCCAAAAAACCGGAAATACTGGATAGCAATATCAAAGTATTACAAGCCGGTTATAATTATGGTGATACCACAGAAACGTTTACCACGACATATAAAGTTGAAAAAGCAAAAATGGCCAGCGGAACCTACCGCTCCATTATGGGTAATCAGGCATTGGCCTATGGTTTAATCGCTGCTGCGCAAAAAAGTGAGTTGCCTATGTTTCTCGGCACCTACCCAATTACACCCGCATCGGATATTTTGCACGAATTGAGCAAGCATAAAAATTTTGGGATACGCACTTTCCAGGCAGAAGATGAGATTGCCGCAATTACCTCTGCTATAGGTGCAGCTTATGGCGGCGCCTTAGCCGTTACAACTACATCGGGACCAGGCATGGCTCTCAAAGCAGAAGCTATGGGCCTGGCCGTTATGCTGGAAATTCCGCTTATAATAGTAGATGTACAAAGAGGAGGCCCTTCTACCGGCTTACCTACCAAAACAGAACAATCGGACTTACTGCAAGCCTATTATGGCCGCAATGGTGAATGCCCTATGCCTGTAGTAGCAGCCTCCACTCCGGCAGATTGTTTTAACGCAATTTATGAGGCAGTTCGCATTTCCGTACAATATATGACGCCTATCATTTTCCTAAGTGACGGCTATATTGCGAATGGCGCTGAGCCCTGGCAGTTTCCACAAACTGCAGACCTTGCTCCTATCCATGTTAAATTTAAAACGGAGTTGGGTCACGGAGAAGCAAAACTGCAACCTTACCTACGAGATGAAAAACTTGCCCGCCCTTGGGCTGTTCCTGGAACACCGGGTCTGGAACACCGCATTGGCGGATTAGAGAAACAAAATATTACTGGCAACGTAAGCTACGATCCCGAAAACCACCAGCTGATGGTGAAAATAAGGCAAGAGAAAGTAGATAAGATAGCCGACCACATTCCCGAACAACAAATAGATACCGGAGATGCTACTGGAAAGATACTAGTGCTGGGCTGGGGCTCTACTTATGGTGCTATTAAATCTGCTGTAGCAGAATTGCGTACAGACGGCCACTCCGTAAGCCATGCACATATTCGTTACTTAAGACCTTTTCCGAAAAATCTGGGAGACATTTTGAAAAATTTTGATACAATCTTAATTCCTGAAATTAATAACGGACAGTTGATCAAAATTATACGGGATGTCTACTTTGTAGATGCAAAAGGATATAATAAAATAATGGGTGTGCCTATCACCAAAACAGAATTGGTAGAAGAGATAAAAAAATACCTGTAAGACTACGAATTATAGTATCAATTCTTCAGTAATATATTCGTTAATAAATTTAGGGAAAGGATAGTTTTTCACTTTTGATCTTGTTACCCACTCGTAATCGCCTGTAAGAGTCGGTTTATTATCCACTAAAAGATGGACAAAGCGGCCTTGTATTAACTGGTGAGACAGTTGTTGTTTCTTTACTACAGAGACTGTTTTAAGCTTGTATTTTGTTGAGGGCTGCAGTATCTTTTTTATCAATACCGCAACAGGTTCTTCCTCTTTGGTTTCTATTAGCGGAAATTGATATAAGCCTTGCCATATATCTTTGTTTTCCCTTTTTTGCAATGCGATGTTGCGCTTATACTCCAATAGAAAATAAGTAAACCATCTTTTCTTAATGGTCATCTTTTTCTCTTTTACCGGCAACTCAGCTATTTTATCATGCAAGTAAGCATAGCATTCTTTATTAAACACGCAAGCTGTACAAAGAGGCGCGGGCTTGCATATGGTAGCACCAAAATCCATAATGGCCTGGTTATATAAGGCCGGCTGTCTTTTATCCAACAATGTTTCCGCTAACTGAGAAAAATATTTTTTACCATTTGTGCTATCAATCGCCTTATCAATACCAAAAACACGAGCCAATACCCGAAAAACATTTCCATCTACAACGGCATATGGCAGGTTATAGGCAAAAGAAGCAATAGCAGCAGCGGTGTAAGGACCTATTCCTTTTAATCGAATAATCTCTTCATAGCTATCAGGAAAAACACCGTTTCTCTCGTCAGCAATTTTTCGGGCAGTAGCAATCAGGTTGCGGCAGCGGGAATAATAGCCGAGCCCTTCCCAAAGCTTAAAAACTTCATTATCAGGCGCTTTGGCTAGATGATGAATAGTGGGATACTTATGTATAAAACGGTTGTAATAACCAAGGCCTTGCTCTACTCGTGTTTGTTGTAATATTATTTCACTCAGCCAGATTTTATAAGGATCTTTTTGTCCTTTCCACGGCATCTGGCGGTTATTATCAGATGTATTCCACCTAATCAATTGTTTTGCAAACGCTCTTTGGTTCTTTTCTTTTTGCTGCTTTTTCATTCCTTTTTCCTTACCAAAAACTAAATATCCGGCATTTTGAGGCAAAAAAAATGCCCTTTTAATAAAAAAAAATCTCTATCCTATTGACAATCATTAAATTTTGTCTTAAATTGGCATTCTGAAACTTAAAAAAAGCCAAAAATGAGAAAAGCCGATCTCGTCAATCAGATTTCTGAAAAGACTGGCATACCAAAAGTGGATGTGCTAGTTACACTGGAAACCATGTTTAAAGAAGTAAAAGACACGCTCGCCGGAGGTGAAAACATTTACATCCGTGGCTTTGGTAGTTTCATTACCAAAAAAAGAGCCGCTAAAATAGGCCGGAATATCAAAAAGAACATAGCTGTTCATATTCCAGAGCATTATATCCCAGCTTTTAAGCCGGCCAAAGAGTTTGTAGCTGAAGTAAAAAAACTAAAGGAACCTAAACCAGATGAGGGTCCGGGAGAAGATGCATAAACATTAGTTTAGTATCTTTTTTATGATTTAGTTACTCCAATGTGGGTAACTTTGCTTTTTTA
>CAZPPM010000153.1:0-6916 GCA_964588445.1 uncultured Citrobacter sp. | reverse complement strand
CGTGCGCCGGCAGAAGAATCGCGTTTTGCCGCCGCAGCCAGCGGTAGCCCTCGAGAACCTCGGCGAGACTGGTGCGGTAACCCAGGGGGATGTCCTGTTCGATGTGCTCATAAAGATAGAACGCGTCACCAACGACGATCGCCGTGCCCGCGGCGGTGGGAACCCTCACGACCATGTGCCCGGGCGAGTGGCCGCCGGTCCAGTGCATCGTTATTCCTGGCGCAATCTCGTGTCCGTCATCGATCCGCGCCAGGCGCTCGCCCCGGCCGGCCAGCCATTCCAGCGGCTCGCGCGGGAAACCAGCCGGCGGGCAGCCGGGCAGATTCGCGGGATCGGTTATATAGGACCACTCGCGCGCGGAGACGAAGAACCGCGCGCGGCCGTAAAGCGGCGCATTGATATAGTGATCGAAGTGAAGATGGGTCAGCGCGACCGTGTCCACATCGTCGAGGGTGAGGCCAAAGTCCGCGAGGAGCCCGGCCGTGTTGCGGCTCGGCCCGAGATGGCTCCAGCGCGCCCGGTCGGCGTCGGTATAGGTCGCGTCAATGCCGTCCATCCCGGTGTCGATCATGATCGTTCGCCCTTCTCCGCGGACGAGAAAGCCGGCCAGGCAGATTTTTACCGGGTCGTGGCGGCCGTAAGCATGATCGTAGACTGTTGTGCCGGGGGCAAACCAGTCGGCATACTTCAAGACGTGGATCGTGTACGAGCTCATCTCTATCAGGCGATTGCGCCGCGCATCGACTAGCCCGAAGCCTGCGCCTCGACCGAAACATGGTTTCCGTATCCGATGATCACGCACGCGACGACGAGTATGACCACGCCCCAGATCATCATCCGGAACGGCGCCCGGGCATTCTTCCACTCGCCGGTGGCAAAACCGAGCGCGTTGCTCGCAATGAGCGCCAACCCCAGCAGGATCGGCCAGCCGATGACGGGGCCGATGGGGCCCATCAGGGTGGCGCCCTGGCCGTAAATTCCGAGCGATCCGAACCAGAGCAGCGCGGAAATGACCGCCCATCTGTAGGCCCGGGCGCTGCCGGGAGTGGCGAAGCTTCCCCACGTCCGGTTCTTGAAGAGTTTGAACGACGCGTAGCCGGCATTCATCAACGTGGCGCCGAGCAGCACGACCACCCAGGCGGCGAGCGCCGAATTGCGGGTGAGAGCGCCCGCCTTGACCGCTTCCTCCGCCACCGGGGCCGCGTTGGAAAAGCCCACGTTGATCAACGACGACAACACGCCCGACGTCACCGCGATGAACAGTCCCATTTTCAACGACCTGGCTTCTGGCGCATGCGTTGTGGCGCCGGCCGCCAATCGCTCGCGCCTCACACCGGCCGCGCAACAGATCCCGACACCCACCAGCATCACGAGCACGCCGCCGATCACAAAGGGCAGCGCCGGGTTGTCGCCGACATGTTCGATCTGCGCGAGCGGAATGAGCGACCCGGCGGCGCCGGCGAGGCCCATCACGATGCCATAGGTGATCGAGACGCCGACATATCTGACACTGACACCGAACAACATGCCGCCGATGCCCCAGAGAAAACCAAACAGCGCGGCCCTCGTGATCGCCGCCGATGGCGCCGCCGCAATCACCGCGAAAAGATCGGGCACCGCAAAAGAAGCCCATATCAGCGGAAACATGAGCATGCCCACGACGGAGTGGATCAGCCACCATGCCTCCCACGGCAGCGGGTCCATATATTTCATGCCGAGACCAAAGCTGCCCAGGAAAAGGCTGGCTACGATGACCAGCAAAAGCGGAAGAAAAAGTTCATTCATGACGGGAGGATGTGTGTGAGTGCGAGCGCGTTCAGCGCATTCGGAAGTTCAACCGATGCGCGCCTTCGGGGATTGGAAATAACGGACCTTGTGAGTCGGCAGGATCGACACGCCGGCCATCGAGCCAAAGCTCGCGCCCGCCGGGAACGTCCACGCTGGCGAGATCGACCGATACCATCATGCCGCGTGGAATCTCGACCGCCAGTTCGTCCCCGTGATCGTTCGTGGACCAGCCGACGTGAAGATCGCCGAGGGGCGATGGCAGCACTGTTTCGATGTTCTTCAACGAACACGGCGCGCGCCGCACGAGGACTTCGCGCATACCGGGGGCAACGGGACGGAGCCCGGCAATCCAACGGGTAAGCGCCATCGGAAAAATGCCGCACTCGCCCTGCGCATCGGTGCGGGACATCTTCTGAATGACGCCCTGGCGGTTGCTGAGATCGAGGTGCCAATCCTCCCACAGTGTGCCATTGCCGCTCTGCAGTTGATGCCCGAAGCGCGATTCGAGCATCGCCGCGGCGTCATCCACGCGCCCGCTTTCGCACAGCGCGTAAAACGTCCAATATACAAACAGCGAAGTCGCCGGCACGATATCCGGGGCGGGCTCCAGCACCTTCGGCAGGATGGCGCGCGTTTGCTCCGGCGTGGCGATGCGCGCGGCGACGGCGAGGCTGTTGGCGTGTTCGGTGAAACGATCCGACTGCTTCCCCTCCACGAGCGCGTCCGTGAACAGACTCCGTTGCGGATTCCAGAATTTCGCGCGAAGCGCCTGACGGATGTCCGCCGCCGCGCGACGGCAGGGTTCACCGCCGCTTTCGCCCAGCCAGTCGAGCGTCTCGGCATAGTCGTCCAGGGTCAGCGCATAGAGCGCGTTGACGACGAAACTCGCGCCGCGGCGGTCGAGATGCGAATGGTCGATCCAGTACGGATACGGCGGATTCTCGATGAGGTTGTCGGAGCCGGCCAGCTCGGCCATACGCTGCATCACCCGCTGCGCATTCGGAAGGAGCCGGCGCGTGGTGGCGAAGTCGCCACTGTAGAGCAAATAGTCACGCCAGCTCATGACCCAGAAGAACGGCTCATCGAGAAAAGGCATGGCCTGGCCGTCGGAGATCGGAGCGTACGCCCGGATCATGCCGTTCGGCTCCTGTTCTTCGGCATTCTGGATCAGGTAGCGCCGCTGGAGATGGGTGTCGCCAAACGCCGCGTAGTTGCCTTGTGCCGCGTAATAGGATGTCTGCGGATATTGTCTGCGCTCGCGGTAGTTGTCCGTGTAGGCGTCCGTCGTGATCACCTCGATGGTTTTCGCGCCGGCCTGCCAGAACCGCTCCAGCCACGGGTTTTCGCGCGCGGTGAAGCGGCCGTGTCGCGTCCAGGGATAAGCGATGCTCGCGACCCCGGCGAAATGAATGCGCACCGGCTCCGTCGTGCCGCGCAGGACGATCGCGAGGTACCTTGCCGGCTTGAAAGAGAGCGCTTCCCACTGCTGCCGTCGCCCCGAGAGCACGAGGCGGTCGGCGTTCAAGGATCCTCCCACCACCCGGGCGTCGAACACCTGGTGCAGGAGGTAAGGCGCGCAGAGCACATCCACGATCGCGCCCGGCGGGCCCTCGATGTCCAACCGTGGATGTCCGTTGTGAACCTCGCCGAGATCGAATATAAGAAATGAACTTTGCCCTTCGCCGCCGCCACGCATCACGAGCGGCCCCCGTCCTTGCTCGTAGCTCTCGTGGTCGTCGAGGCCGGACCGATCGATGGAACTCCCGACGATCGGCGGCAGCCTGAGCACGGGCAGCGCCGTGAAATCAAAACGCGCGGGATCGCCGTCCGCCGGCCGGGCTTGGGGATCCTCGCGGGCGCCCGCAAGGACAAGCCGGGTGGCCTTGACGACGGTCTCGGAGAGCAGCGGCACATCGCGCTTCACGAGCGCCACCCAGGGCGGCGTGATCGCGTGCGGCACAAAGTCCGGCGGCGGCGGCGGCCACCACAGTCCACCGGGAATTCTTTCGTACCCCGTCGAACCGGCAACGCCGCCCGGAACAATCGACACGGCCGCGGGCCACGATGCGTCGTCGAAATCGGGCGATGTCCATCCATCGAGGTGTTTTCGCAAATCGACGATATCGACGAAGGCATCGTTCCAGTTGGTCATACGTGGCGAATCGCTGTCCCACGACGGATCGCGCACCATTTTCCACTGTGTGTCGGTGCCGATGGCGCTTACTTCGCCGCCGCGCGAGAACTCGAGTTGAGCGAGCAGCCCCGGCCGGGTGGCTTCATGATAGGGCGGAGTCAGGCCGGTATGGTGAAAGCGCACGGCCAGCACATTTTTCCCCGGACGCAGGAATCGGACGACGTCGAAAGCGTCATAGGACTGGTGGTGCGCGGCGGAACGCGCCGGGCCGCGCAACACGAACGATCCGTTGATGAACAACTGATATCTGGTGTCAGCCGTTATATAGATTATGGCGCGTTCCGGAACCTCGCGCGCCTCGAACGATCTTCGCGCCAGAAACATCAAATTCGTGCCGGTGGCGGCCTCGGGCGCGATGATCCAATGAGCCGACCAGCGGGCTGGGCCGGGCGGCATCGACGGCAGGATTTCCTGCGCAGACTCGGCCCGCGGGTTGCCGGACGATGAACTCGCGCCGGCCTGTGCCTCGAGGCGAGAAGGCGCGAAACCAACCAGGCCACTGGCGCAAATGAGAGCCGTCAGCATGACAGGATTTCGTATCATAATCCCTGGAAAGGCCCTTTGATGCCAAAGGTCCACAGTATGATAAGGCGCTTCATGCTCGTCTTGAATAGGGTTTTGACGGCGCGCGGCCGTTTCGGCCGGCGTTCGGGCTTGGGGATTTTGGGGCTGTCGTCCCGGTTCCAGTTGGTGGCTCCATATCCAACACGGATGTGTTCTCGCAGCACAACAACACCGCTACTAAACACGTTTAGTAGGCGCGCGAGAATCACTGTTCGCCCTTGGATATAATGAGCCTTGTCGGCGCCGACCGTCTTCGGATCGAACCCGCGGTTTCGCGGCTCGATCATCTGATCGCCGGCACAACCCGCGATGCGATCGTGATGGCGGGCGAAATCCTAGCGCATTTCCGGGATGCCGGGGGCGTGGAGCGGCAGGTCGACTTCCGCCGGAGTCAATCGCCGGGGCGATCCGCGAAGAGCGAATTCTCATGCGTCGTCATGAAGTTGAAGACGGCGAAGAAGGGCGCGCCGGCGGGGCGACTGAAATAGTGAGTCTGCTCCAAGGATTCGTCCCAGATGGCGTTGTCATCCGTCGCAGGCTTTTTTTGGTTCTTCCCGTTTTCGTGCGGGCAAGGGCTGAGAAGCAGCCAGGGAAGCGCGAAAAAATAACGTGATAAAATTACGATCCCGGCGAATCGTAGTCAGGATTGCGCTCGTTCGGGAGAAGCGCGCCGGTCTCTTCGAACCACGCGAGCAGATCCGTCAGAAGTTCGTTCCGTCTGGTTTTGTCCATTTCGGCCAGATCGTGGCGTTCGCCGGGATCGTCAGCCAAATGGTATAGTTCCACCGCGTCGTTCGTATCGAGCTTCGCGCGGCCGCCATCGAGCTGCCATTCCTCGTGAAACAAGTGCAGCTTCCATGCGCCCTTTCGAATCACGCTGACGGGACGCGTGCGGAAGCCGAGGCGCGCGTCCGATTCCCGTCCGCGCACAACCGGGTCGTCGAGGTAACCGGGAAAATGCCAGAAGATCGCCTCGCGCCGCAGCGCGCCCTGCGCGGTGAACAGCGGCAGCAGGCTTTCGCCGTCGAGCATCTTTCCCTCCGGCGCCGGCGCTCGTGCCGCGGCGAGAAACGTCGGGAAGAGGTCGATGTTGATGATGGGCTCATCCGATTCGCTGCCCGCGCGAATGACTCCGGGCCAGCGCGCGATGAATGGCACGCGGATGCCGCCTTCGTAGTAACCGCCCTTGCTGCCGCGCAGCGGCTCCTGCGAGGAGCGCTGCGTTCCACCGTTGTCGCTGCTGAATACGACAAGCGTATTCTCGTCGAGCCCGAGCTCCGTCAGCTTCCGCAACAACCGGCCGACACCGGCATCAAGGTCGTAGAGGCAAGCGGCATATTCCGGATCCTTGTGCTGAGATCCGGGAGGTCTGGCTTCAAACTTCTTCAGGGAATCCGGCCGCCATTCGTGCGCCGTGTGCACGGCGTGATGCGAGACAAGAGCAAAGAACGGCCGCCCCTGATCGCGATTCCGCCGCATGAACTCGCCGGCAGCGCGAGTGATGGAAAATATTCCCTTTGGATCCGCGGGCCGGTCACGGCGGCGATTCGCGCTGCCCTCCTGCGAATCGAACACGACCTCGAACCCCTGTTCGCCGGGCTCGGCGCCGTCGCTGCCTTCGAGACCCCACTTGCCGAAAATCCCCGTGGCGTAGCCCGCGGCCTGAAGCGCGTCTGCCAGGGTGACGTCTTCCTGCGCGAGGCCGGCTCGGTTCGGAATCGGAATTAAACGCTGGGCGTGCTTCGGTCCCCGGGCCGTGCTGTGGACGGCATATACCTGATGGCGCGGGGTGTAATTGCCCGAGTGCAGGCACGCGCGGCTCGGCCGGCAGTTGCCAGCCGCGGCATACGCGTGCGGAAACACCATGCCTTCGCGAACCATGCGATCGATGTGCGGCGTCTCGTAAAAGTCATTTCCGTTATAGCTCACGTCCTTCCAGCCAAGGTCATCGGCAAGAATCAGCACAAGGTTGGGCCTCGTCGCCTCAGCAGCAGGCGCGTGCGAACCCAAAGCGGCGCGAAGGGCAAGGAGCAGGACGGCGGCGCGGAGGAGTCGATTCATGGGAAGAAGAGGTTTGGTTTGGATCCCGTTGCTTGAATATCATCGAGGCGACGGGGACTGGCGCATGGGCACTTTGAACAATGGCGTTTTTCTGGAATCAGGATGCGCGCGCTTTATGCTGTTTTCCGCGCAGCCGAAGATGTGTTCGATGCGACAGCGCACGGATCATGCCAGGAGGTTCTCGCAATATCCCTTGTCTTCACGTGGCCGGCCAGATCCGCGTCGCATGTATAAAGGCCGCCGGTCAGTCGTTGCCGGCCGCGGGGTTGACGGTGAAGACCACCCGGCGATAGCCCGTCAACGCGGGCT
>CAZPPM010000152.1:0-7027 GCA_964588445.1 uncultured Citrobacter sp. | reverse complement strand
GTATTAGACGAAGATGTATTCAATCGCAAGTTGCCGCCTACCATCCAATCATTTTTATTTGTCTGAGCATTAACAGCTGCAACAAAAGAAATACACAAAATACTTAAACAAATCTTTTTCATACATTAGTTATTTTAGTCCTGCAAAAATAATACAATAGTCAATATTTCAAAAGCTTACTTATTCAGCTATCTTCTCTACTTCATACACCGGGCTAAATAAATAATCTTTTCCCGTTTTAACCTCAACAGCTTTATAGCGCTTTCTCAGTTTTTCTTTTTTTTGAAATACCCTTCCATCTACTGTTCTAAAATGAGCTCCTTGTGGTATGTCTTCAACAAAAACAACATGCTGCTTTTTTTCATCATACGTGCGCAAAACACGCAGCAAACCTTCCTCTGCACAGGTACTTGCGGCAGGGTTTTTTAAGGATTGTCGTAGCTCATGTTCTATAGCTTCAGGAAACACTTTACGCTCTACAAAATCAGCCAGCAAGCGGGTATATTTATGCTTCCACTCCTTACCATGTGCTGCTATGCGATTGCCATATTCTTCATACGTCAACAAATGAGCTATTTCATGTAGCAATGTAATGAGGAAAGCATATTTATTTAAGCTACCAGTAATACTTATGCGATGATTATCTTGTAGTGTCTTATGTCGGTAATCGCCTAAGATTGTTTTGCGATCCCGTGTAATGGTAAGGTGTATCTTATATTGAGTGAGGTAGGTTATTACAAGATTATATGTTCCATCAGGCAAATAATCCTGAAGTTGACCAAGCGGTACTTCTTTTTTAGGCATTTTTCTTCTGCTTCAATAAACGCAATAGCGCCGACACCTCCAGAAAAGAATAAATAATATAGAGCAACATAAAGCCAAATAGGGCCGGCTTATTGACTCCCTCTTTCTGCAACATAATATAAACAAACGCTGCAATAGCAAGAATAAAAAATTTAGCTACAAATGATCCGTATATAGATCTAACAAAAGCATGCGGGTTGCGGGAATCCAACCCTTTCAACGTAATATTGAAACTTAACAGACAAATCAGGAACAAAACAACATTGGCACCAATGAGCGCCATAACATCAACACCTTTTTGTGTCAACCAATCTTTACTTACAATCAATGCTATAGCTAGGATTCCAAAAGCAATAACCATTGGCCATAATACCTTCTGCTTACTTTTATTCATCTTTATTTTTATGTGCCGTTTCCCGGATTATTTTATAAAATAAAACACTTAAGACAAGCAAAGGTAAGGCACAGATAAACAAAGGTGATACAGAAAGCCATTTATCCAGCTTACTGCCTCCCCATACCGCTATACCCAGCGAAGCAAACAACTGGCCCACCAGCCCGATATAACGAAACGTTTTATGCGTTGAATCAGGAAAGAACCGCTTCTTCGTGCCCATTCAGGCTGTGTATTTCATTTTTATGATTACCCGTCATGTGGCATTGGCCATTAAAGACCGCTGACGGTTCTACTTGTAATTTGACAGCATATAGATTACCATTCACTTCCGAGTCGCCGCGTAATTGCAACAAGTCTTTTACTTTAATATTGCCAGCCACTTTTCCAATAATATCGGCCTGGTTGCCGGAAATATCACCTTCTACAACTCCATTGGCTCCTACAATTACTTTAGCCGCACAATTGATATTGCCTACGATCGTTCCATCAATACGAATATCACTGTTGCTATTAATGTCCCCTTTGACTGTAGTACCGGCTCCTATCAATGTAGTGCCGCTTCCATTACTTGATTTTTCGGGTAGCATGTCGGATTTACTTTTTGCGCTAAACATAGATATTTGATTTTAACTATTAATACACCGGTAAATTATCCGGCTTATTCATTCTTCTGAAATTTCCTCTTTAGGTATTTCCAGCTGCATGGTATCTAGAGCTACTGGCGCATCCCCTTTCAGTATCCGCTTAATCACGTTATCAATATAGTTTGCCTGCTGCTCTACCTGCTTTTCCATTGCATCCACCTTTATTTTCATTTGCCGGTATTCTCTTCCTACTTTCAAATCATCATATCCGGGGATATAGTATTTTAACGGCGTAAAAATGATAAGCGCTACAGTCAGGCCTATTAATACAACAAAAATTGTGCTCAAAGTAACATAAACACTTAGCCGCGATAACTTAAACGTTACCACTTCCTCATATGTATCATCATTCATTACCACCAGCCTATACCGGTTCCTAAGTCGTTTAAGGGCGGGCTCTTTTTCCAGTTTGGCCATGTTTTACTCCTTTATGGGTGCTGCTCGGCTTATTTCCGTTGCAAGACGATGCTTTTGAGGCGGTAAGGTAAAAAAATATCTATAGTCTATCCGGCTGTGAAACATTATTTTTCTTAAAATCGGGTACAAACACTGTTTATCCCCTGCTTATTTATTTGTTGATAGCAAAAACTACGGTCTTTTCATACTAAAATCTTTGAAATTCAGTTATTAAGACTATATTTTTTATACCAATAATGCCGTCTGTTCGATATATCCGCTTTATCTTACCTATTCTTCTGTTCTCTAGCTGCTTACCTTTCACGGCAAGCAGCCAGTCTGGTTTTATTCCGGATATAAAAAAACCTAAGGGATTTGAAAACCGTACACTGCGTTCTGAAAAATCGGATAAAGGCAAGTTTAATTTTCCCGGCAATTTTATTCAAAACAATGTTACTCACTACAACTATTACTATAACGCAAGTAATAAACTAACTAATATACTCAACCAAGCTAAAGCTTCTTTTAAGGAGGACTTTTCCAAGCTATTGCCCTTCTATAACTTTACCCTTGATGCTACCGCTGCAAATAAAATACAAATTGATTCCCTTACGTACAAAGCCAAAACAGCCATTGTGCTACATGATTTGCGCAATGAATGGACGGATAACATGTATCTCCTGTGGGGCATTTCTTATTACTTAGGCAAAAAATTTGACTCCGCCCACCAGCTATTCCAGTTTATCAACTACGCTTATGCGGAAAAAGAGAAAGATGGTTATTACAAAATGATTGGCAGTGCCCGTGATGGCAATAACGCCATGAGCATCTCTACAAAGGAAAAGAACAATTACCTTCTTTCCCGCCCGCCCAGTCGTAACGATGCTTTTCTTTGGCAAATAAAAACCCATCTGGAGCAGCGACAGTACGATGCTGCCAGTAGCCTTCTCATTGCCCTGCGTAACGATCCTCTATTCCCAAAGCGCTTACAAGACGATCTTGACGAAATGCAGGCCTACTATTATTACAAACAGGCTGCATGGGATAGCACAGCTGTTTATCTTGAAAAAGCCTTGAGCAATGCAGCCACCAAACAGGATAAAGCGCGTTGGGAATATTTAATTGCTCAGTTGTATGAAAAAACCGGCAAGTATGAACAGTCCCTGAGCTTTTATGAAAAAGCTATTGTGCATACCACCGACCCTATAATGGATATTTATGCAAGGCTAGCCTCTGTACGGGTGAACAAGGAAGAAGGTCTTGATAATGCAGCTGCCAACATTGCCACACTACTCAAGATGGCTCGCCGTGATAAATACGAGAGCTATAGTGATATTATTTATTATATGGCAGCGCAGATAGCGCTGGAGAAAGACAGTGTGGACACAGCTATTAAATTACTGGTAAAAAGCACCACATACAGTTCCAATAGCCATACGCAACGCAATAGAGCCTTTCTACAACTCGCAGAGATAAACTATATAAAAAAGAATTATCGCTATTCTAAAAATTATTATGATAGTCTTCGGTTAGAAGATGCAGAAGTTGCTTCTAAATATGAAGAAATAAATTTTAGAAAATCTCTACTCAGTCGATTAATCACCCAACTGGACGTTGTTGTACGACAAGATAGCTTACAACGCATAGCAGCATTACCTGAAAAAGAGAGAGCCGACTATGTACGCAAGAAAGTAAAACAGCTAAGAAAGCAACAAGGACTCAAAGATGAAGTGATAACCACTGGTGTTCCCAGTGAGGAGGAAATGCAACCTAATCTTTTCGCCAGTGAACGAAAAGGTGAATGGTATTTTTATAATAACACTTTTCGGCAAAAAGGTTTTAGCGATTTTAAAAACCGTTGGGGCACACGCCCTAATGTAGATAACTGGCGACGTAGCGCTGCAATCATTACCTCTACTACTGCAAGAAAAGATCATATACAGGGTAATATCAATGCCACAGATGCAGGAGATGAAACGCAGGAAGCAACATTTGAAGGACTGTATACCAAACTACCTTTGAATGTAGATAAGCTACAGCAATCAAACGATTCTATAAAAACAGCCTTGCTACTGGCCGGAAAGCTATATGCAGAAGAAATGGATGATTGCGAATCCGCCATTACTGCTTTCGAAACTATCCGCACCCGCTTTGAGGAGCACCCCCAAATGGATGAAATTTTATTTCACCTCTACCGCTGTTACGGAGAAAACGCAAGAGCTGGAAAAACAGCTGAAATAAAAGATCTTTTAACGAAAAATTATCCTACCAGCAATTTTACAAATATTGTAGCAACCGGAAGAAAAACTAATGATAAAAAACCAGAGAGTGAAGCCACAAAAACCTATGAAAAAATATACGATCTTTTTATAGAAGGAAAGTTTGCAGAAGCTATTGCCAGCAAACAAGAGGCCGACAAGCTTTATGGAAGCAATCACTGGACACCTCAGTTACTGTATATAGAAGCCGTGTACTATGTTAAACAAAGAGATGATAGTACGGCAAGAACAATACTGCAAAATATCCTTGATCATTTTCCAGAGAGCGCTATAGGACCAAAAGCCAACGGCCTGGCCATTGCCCTTTCAAGAAGAGCAGAGATAGAAGAAGAGCTAAGGAACCTTGTGATTGAAAAAGCAGAAGAAAAAACGCCTGTTTTTGTCAAACAACAAGAAGCACCTAAAGTAACTCCTGTTACAAAAGATACAGCTACAATAACACTTCCTGTTGTTGTAGAAAAGAAAGAAGTAATACCACAAAAAGATACTATCGCACAACAACCCGTTATTAAAAAGGATACCATTCTTTCGGTACCAAAAGAAACTGTTGTACAAAAACCGGTGATAAAAGATACCCTTACAAAACAACCGCCAGTTATCAAAAAAGATACAGTAATAACACAACCGCCAACTGTTGTGAAAAAAGATACAGCAGTTCGCCAACCTGTTGTTACTCCACCGGCAGGCCCTTACGCATACAATGCAGAAGTACCTCACTATGCTGTGATTATTCTCAATAAAGTAGACCCCATTTTTGTAAGCGAAGCCAGGAACGCCTTTTTCCGCTATAATCGTGATGAGTTTTACTCCAGGCAAATGAGTACAGAAATGATAGAAATAGATGCAGACAATAAGCTGCTACTCGTAAGTCCATTTAAAAATGCTGCAGATGCATTGGCTTACCTAGACAAAGTAAAACCCAAAGTTGCCACAGAAATTCTACCTTGGCTCAAAGGAGGAAAATATACTTATACCATCATCAGCGATAAAAATATCGCTGCACTGAAAGAAGAAAAAGATATTGAAAAGTATAAGCAATTCTTGGAACAATTTTTACCCGGCAAACTGTAATACCTGCCACATAGTTAGTGATCAATAGTTTAGTAAAACCCCGGTGCCTTTGTGAAAAAATTAATGTTTCGCATTTAAATACCCTAAAGGTTTTAATTACCTTCGGTATCTTCGATTAAGTAAAAAATTGTACTACTTAACCTAAAGGATACTATGAAAAAATCGGTTCGCATTTTTTGGCGGATTTTTCTCATCGGCTTTGCCTCCGTTATACTCATTGTTCTATTGGCCAACTTTGGTGTTTTTGGTAAAATGCCTTCGCTGGCTGAGTTAGAGAATCCTACAATCCATCAGGCTTCGGAAGTAATCGCTACTGATGGTACATTGATGGGAAAATATTATACGGAAAAAGGAAACCGCAGCAATGTAAAATACCGGGATATATCTCCAAACGTAATCAATGCATTAATAGCAACAGAAGACGAACGGTTCTATGACCACTCCGGTATCGATTTTCGTTCCACTCTTAGGGCTGCATTTACATTAGGAAAACAAGGTGGTGGCAGTACCATTACACAACAGTTGGCGCTCAATCTTTTTAACGAGCGTGCCTCTAATCCCATCAAGCGGGTTATTCAAAAATTAAAAGAATGGATTATCGCCGTAAAGCTGGAAAGAAATTTTACTAAAGAAGAAATTATCACACTCTACCTGAATGCTGTCCCCTTTGGCGACAATGTGTACGGTATTCGCAATGCTTCCCGTACTTTTTTCCAAACAGAACCCGATAGGTTAAAAGTAGAAGAAGCGGCTGTACTCATAGGCATGTTAAAAGCCAACTATACTTATAATCCACGGCGCAATCCCAAAGCCGCCATGGAAAGGCGTAATGTTGTACTAAATCAAATGGTGGTAAATGGAAAACTGGCAGCCGATCAAGCAGAAAAATTAAAGAAACTCCCCATCGACATATCCCGCTATCGCAAAATGGATGAAAGTAATGGATATGCTCCCTACTTCCGAGAAATACTACGAGACAACGTAAAGAAATTACTGAAAGACATAGATAAACCCGGCGGCGGTCATTATGATATCTATAAAGACGGTTTAAAGATTTACACGACGATCGATCCTCGTATGCAGGAATATGCAGAAGAAGCTGTAGCAGCCCAAATGCCGAAAATGCAAAAAGCCCTGGAAGCACAGTCCAATGTAAAAAATGGCTCTATCTGGAAAGGTTACGAAAACGTATTGGAAAAAGCCATGAAAAGCAGTGATCGATGGAAGGCTATGGCCGACGATGGTATGAGTGATAAAGAAATCAAAGCAGCCTTTAGCCAAAAAGTACCTATGAAAGTATTTGCCTGGAATAGCAAACGAGAGAAAGATACTATCATGACACCTTATGATTCTATCAAGTATCACCGGCAAATGTTACAGGCGGCTTTTATGGTAATGGATCCTATTACGGGAGAAGTGCGTGCCTGGGTAGGTGG
>CAZPPM010000151.1:0-7124 GCA_964588445.1 uncultured Citrobacter sp. | reverse complement strand
GTCTCCGTAAAGTTGTAGCTATTAAAGTTTCTGTTATACCCTCTGTTTTGATCCAAAATGTCATTTATGCTAAGCTTTAGTTCCATAGCATTGTCTTTGAAAAATCTTTTTATAAGAGAAGCATTCCAAATGGTGAAATTATTATTTGCCGGAAAGCGGGGATCTTTTTGCCTGTATTGCGCGTCGGCGCTAGTAGTCAATAAAAATTTGGCTGGTAATGTAACATCTAAGTTTAAGTAGACGGAAACAGACCAATAATCTGCATTGGCTGCGCTATTGACCGATGCTTTTGTTGTGTTCCAGCTTAAGTTGGGACGGAAGTAAAAATTCAATTTATCTTTTACATATTTACTTACTCTTAATGAAGCTCCCCAAGAGTTTGTTATGTTGGTATTCATAATGGTTGCTCCTGTCTTTTCGTCACGCACAAAATCTCTGCTTTGATTTCTGTTATAAGTAGGGCTTGTACCCAGGTTTATTTTTTGTTTAGCTACGGCAAAATCGTAGTTTACATAGATGCTAAAGTTATTAATGCCATTCACGTTTACAGTTTGGTAGGTTCTTACACCACTATCTATGGCACTGTACTGTGTAAATGCATTTTGTGTTGTACTGTAGCTGGCATTCATCCACATTCCTCTTTGTTTTAAAGCTTCATAAGAGTTGAAAGATACATTGAACCTATGTTGAAAGGATTGCTTCAAATCAGGATTGCCAATATATATATTTAGTGGGTCTGTATTTACACGGATGGGTTGCAATTGCTCCAATGTGGGAGCTGTTGTATTACCATTATAATTGAAACGAAGGTTTTGACTTGGTTTGAATTTATAATTCACCATTGCTTGTGGGAAAAAGTTGGTGAAATTGTAATTATACTTTTGGTTTTCCGTGATGTTTTTCTGGATGAAGTTGCTGAGACCAACGGAGCTTCCAAATGTATAACTGTATTTTCTTTTGTTGACTCTGAAGTTGAGCCCGGGTGTGTTGACTAGTCTGTTAAATTCAAAGTTGTTACTAAGAGAATCTATTTGAACTGCATATTTGCCATCCACATCTTTATTATTGGTAATACGTTCATTGGTATTGTTGTTGTAGCTCAATGCATAACTTAATTCTAAATACATGTCCTTCGCTACCGGTTCTGTATAAGCTATTCGAGTGCTAAGTGATTTCGAATTGCTGTTACGTATATTCTGCTGATCCAATGAGTCAAACCGTATAAAGTTTCCTTGATCATAATAGTCAAGTCGCGACAGTAACAATCCATTGTTTTTCGACTCACTTAAGTTAAGTGTAGTGTTGATAGAGAGGGTGCGGGCAATTTTCTTAAACTTATGCCGCCATAAAAGGCTTGTGTTCAGGCTTGAGTTATCAGCTTCGTTGGTAGTATTCCTGTTATTGCGATTAATAAATTGTTGTTCTTCGCTTAACCGTTCGCTATAATAATTGCTAGCGGAACTTGTATTGTTTTTATTAAGAGCAGTCGTCCATTTCAAAGAGTTGTTAGAATCAAGGTTGGATTCTAATGTCATGTTCATTCCATGTTTTATTACCGAAGAAAAATTATTTGACTGGCTATTGTCAAACCAACTGGTATCTGGGAAGAAGGTTTTCGAGAAAGTATTGGTAACTCCCGGGGCATTAATTTTTGAAAACTTATAACCCGCATTAAAACTTTGTCGATCTCTATCAAATTTATTATTGTAATGAAAACCACCGTTCCAGTTCGTAGGTATACCATTTCTTCCTCCCCAATAATCATTATATCCATCACCACCACTTATAGAGATTCCTACTCCACCACCACCATCATCCATCATCACTTCCATACCACCACCACCACCGTAGTTGATAGCATCCTGCCAATCCAAATTAGTTTGTCCGGTATTGCTCATAATGCCATAACCCGCAATCTTTCGCTTTCCTTTAAAAGCATTTAGCATGGCCGAGTTATTAAAACGATCTTTTAATCCTCCGCCTACTTCTACTTTTCCAAAGTAACCCTTCTTCGCATCTTCTTTTAATTTCAGGTTAATTGTTTTGTCTCTTACACCATCATCAATACCTGTAAACTCTGCCTGATCACTTTTTTATCAAACACCTGCACTTCTTTTACCATGTCGGCTCGAAGGTTTTTACTGGCTATACCTGGATCGGTTCCAAAAAATTCTTCACCATCTACCAACATTTTAGTAACCCGCTCACCCATAGCTACTATTTTTCCATCCTTATCTACCTGTATGCCGGGTAGGGTGCGTAGCAATTCTTCTACATTCGCACCTTCTCTTACTTTAAAACTATCAGCTGTATAAATAGTAGTATCACCTTTAATACGTATAGGAGCACCGCTTTTAATAATGACTTCTTCCAGCAGCTTACTTTTTGAAATCATTTCAATATTGCCTAGATTTTTATTTTCATTAAGGCCTAAACGAAAATTATCAAAATAATCTCCGAAGTAAGGGTGCGTTATCATTAATATATAAGACCCACTATCTAAAGAGGATAGTGTAAAATGGCCGCCTTTACTCACACGAGAAAAGCTGAGTAACGCTGAGTCGGTGGAGCGTACCAGGCTTACAACAGTATTTTGAAGTTCCCTATTTTCTATTGAATCAACGACGGTGCCTTTTACAGAAGAATTTTTTTGAGCATAGGATGCTGTGAGCAGCAAGACTGCAATAAGCGAGGCGATTATTTTTCTCATAGTTTCGTTTGGTTGTATCTATAAGCAAATACGAATAGCTTAAACGTACTTTACTTAAAAGTGATTACAAAGGTGCTGAACTCAATTAACAGGGAACTAAATAATTAGTTGTATAAATGTTAATTTTTTTTAGTTAGATTGGGATAGCTTTATAGAAGCGAGTTTTTAATAAATCCATATATGGAAAAAGAAAAAAGTAAACCAGAAGATTCAATAAGTTCTCAGAGGTCTAACCCTAATCGATACGAAGAACACCATTTCGTTGATACTACAAAAAAGGTATGGAATTATTCTTTATTAGAGGAGGAGGATGTTACAAATTTTCAAAATGGTTCTCATTATACATTGTATAAAAAATTTGGCTCGCACTCTATGCAAGTAAATGATAAATGGGGAATGTATTTTTGTGTGTGGGCGCCGAATGCTACAGAAGTATCTGTGGTAGGTAACTTCAATGATTGGAAACCTCGTGAATACAATCTTACCCCTCGCTGGGATAAGAGTGGGATATGGGAAGGATTTATCCCCGGGTTTAAATTAGGGGAAGTCTATAAATATTATATTATAGGGTTTGAAGGAAGAGTAACGGAGAAAGGTGATCCATTTGCTAATTATTGGGAGTTGCGTCCCCTTACGGCAACGATTACCTGGGATATGTATTATGAGTGGCAGGATAGCGAATGGATGCAAAAGAGAAAAGATGTTAATAGCCTGGATAAGCCCTGGAGTGTATATGAAGTTCATTTGGCCAGTTGGCAACGTCCTGTTGCTGATGATGAGGAAAGTTACAATAGTTACGATCAGTTAAGTGAGCGATTAGTTCCTTATGTAAAAGAAATGGGTTTTACGCATATCGAACTTATGCCTGTTATGGAATATCCGTATGATGGTAGCTGGGGTTACCAGTGTACGGGGTATTTTGCTTCTACCTCCCGCTTTGGCGATCCACAGGGTTTTATGCGATTGATAGATGCTTTTCATCGCGAGGGCATTGGTGTTATTCTGGATTGGGTACCATCGCATTTTCCTTACGATGCACATGGTCTTTATATGTTTGATGGCACTCACACATATGAGTATGCAGATATGCGCAAAGGGTTTCACCCGGATTGGAACAGTTATATTTTTAACTATAAACGAGGAGAAGTAAAATCGTTTTTGATAAGTAGTGCACGTTTTTGGTTTGACTTATTTCATATAGATGGCATAAGAGTAGATGCTGTAAGTTCTATGCTCAAATTGAATTACTCACGAGAAGAAGGACAGTGGGAACCTAATGAGTTTGGTGGGAATGGTAATTTGGAAGCTATTGCTTTTATCAAAGATCTGAATGAGACAATTTTCAGAGATTTTCCTGATGTACAAACCATAGCGGAAGAAGCTACTGATTGGCCAGGTGTGTCCAGACCAACCTGGCAGGATGGATTAGGCTTTGGTATGAAATGGATGATGGGATGGATGCATGATACGTTGGATTATTTTAAACTGGATCCTCTCGCAAGAAAAAATTCACAGGATAAGTTTTCATTTAGTATGATGTATTACTATGATGAAAATTTTATGTTGCCTTTAAGCCATGATGAAGTAGTGCATGGAAAAAGTCCGATGCTTTATAAAATGCCGGGAGACGAATGGCAAAAGTTTGCCAACCTCCGTTTATTATATACTTACATGTGGACACATCCTGGCGCTAAACTTTTGTTTATGGGAGGTGAATTTGGCCAAACAAGCGAGTGGAATTATAAAAGCGAATTAAACTGGAGCTTATTGCAATACGATGGGCATAGCTTGCTTAAGCAATGCGTTAGTAGTCTTAATAGGTTGTTGCGGGATGAACCAGCTTTGTATGAAAACCAGTTTACAAATGATGGATTTCAGTGGGTAAACTTGCAACATAGAGATGAATCTATTATTGTGTATAAAAGAAAAGGTAAAAAGGAAGAAGATGATTTGTTAATTATACTCAACATGACGCCTGTAGTGCGATTTAATTGGCAAATTCAATTGGAAGGTAAAATATATACTGAAGAAATATTCAATAGCGATAGTAAACAATTTTGGGGAACAGGGGATGTGTATAACCCCAACATACGGATAATTGAAGAATCTTTGCCTACGTATTCCATACAAGTAAATCTACCCGCATTGGCAGGTATAGTACTCAAATAGGTTATCTTTTTTTGCTATTTATAAACAAATACTACAACTGATAGTGACTGGTTCTATACCAGAAAGGTTAAATTTGTAAGTAGTGATTTTGATTTTTGTGAATGCTTTAAAAATTCATCCTATGTTGCGATTTAGTTTTGTTGTGGTCATTGTTTTGGTTGTTGCCGCCCCTTTTTTAAAAGCACAAACTTTTTTAGAGCCGGTTTCGGATGAAATGGGAATGGCTGTTTCTGATAGTTCAGTTTATTTTTTTAATAAAGGATTGGAGGAAAAGGAAAGAGGAAGAAAATTGGAATCGTTGAAGAATTTAGAAAAGGCAGCTATTCATAATGATAAAGACGCAAGAATTGTTACTGAGTTGGCTGATACCTATCATGGTTTGCGTAAATATAGTCAGGCATTAAACTGGTACAAAAAATTAGAGCCATTAGGCAGTGCTACACCACATGCTTACGAGCAAATGATGTTGCTTTCTTATAATTTGAAAAAATTTGATGATGTGATTGCGTATGCGCAAAAGTTTAAGAAAGCAGGCGGCGCTAATGATAAGATCAATTATTATTTGGGCAAAGTATATTATGATCAGGAAAATTATGGACAGGCTATCAAGTACCTGAATGAAGCGGCAAAAGAAGATCCTACAAATGCAGAAATGCCCTATCTGGTAGCAAGGAGTTTTTCTGATATGCTGAATTACAAGCAGAGTATTCCTTATTTTCAAAAAGCAATACAGCTCGATCCATCTAAGAATAACTGGATATATGAGTTGGGGCTTATCTATTATGCAATGCATGAAGATAAAAAAGCCTTGGAGTATTTAGTATTGGCAGGAGAGAAAGGTTACAAAAGAGATAATGAATACTTGGAAAATTTGGGGATTGCTTATTTAAATGCGGGTAATCTTGATAAAGGAGTTGCCATACTAGATGAAGTATTAAAAAGAAGGCCAAGTGATATGAATATTCTCAATATGGTAGCAGAAGCGTATTATTCTAAAAATAAGTTTCAGCAGGCTATTGATTATTGGGATAGGATCCTTGAACATGATAAGCAAAATGCTTCTGCTTTATATATGATTGGTATGTCTTACCAAAAGAAAGGAGAGAAAGAAAAAGGTGTATATCTGTGTGACAAGGCTATCGAAATGGATCCGGCATTGGCTTCGCTCAAGCAAAAGAAAATGCTGCCAATGGGTTTATAAGTTTTATTGTTGTTTTGTCGTAGTATAAAAAACGGGCACTAAGCCCGTTTTTCTTTTGATAAGATGTGTAATATATTTTAGTATGGCTATTTCGCCTTCCCGATTACTACCAATCATGTCTTGTTAAGAGTAAGAATAGTTAGATGCTATGATTTTACTTATCCGTTTACCCTGAAATTGAATTGAACCGTAACCGTTGATTCATTTTCTGTCTTATTGAAGCGCATATTACGGAGGTATTGTACAATAGCTGTACGGTAAGCCGAACTAGTAGAAGTAGATCCTTTTACAAAATTAAGAAACTGCCCTACGCCATCGGGGCTTACTTTTATATCGGCATAAATAGTAGCCTTATCTAAATCGCCTTGGAAATTGTAAGTGGAAACAATTCTGCGATCACCTCTTGTTACGCGGGGGCCGGCTCCTGTACCTGTTCCTGCTCCGGTACCACCACCGCTGCCTGTTCCGCTACCTCCGCCATGGCCACTTCCAGTACCCACGCCACTGCCGGATCCACTACCGCCACTTCTGTCATAATCTGTTGCTGTACCACCACCACTGCCTGTTCCGCTTGTCGTGCGACCTAATACGGCTTTAGGTTGTGGAGGAGCGGCTGGTTTAGGGTCGGGCTTGGGTTCTGTTTTTACAGTGGATTTATTTTCGTTAACCTTAGTTGCCGTAGGTTTAGGATTATCAGGCCGAAGGATGGGGGGCGTTTCTTTTTCGGTCGGATCATCTTCTATGTCTTTTGAATCATCTTGTGTACCGGGCTGGGGAGGGGAATAAGGTGCTGCGCCGGAAGGGCCACTTGCTTGTACAGGGTTGCCGCCACCACCACCGCCTCTTGCAGGTATAAATTCTTCTTCGGGAATATTTAGCTCTACCAGAATACCTTGCTCAACAGGCGGGGGTATAATGGCAGGGATGCCCCATTTAAGAAAAAACATCAATAGTAATAACAGTCCCGCCACTCCCGTTGTAACCAACAGGGCTTGTGTGTTCTTCCTCGACTCAAATGATGCTGTCATACTATACACGTTATTC
>CAZPPM010000150.1:0-7146 GCA_964588445.1 uncultured Citrobacter sp. | reverse complement strand
CCTCTATAAGAAAAAATATTACCGACACTATTCTTGTAATCCCGTAAAAACGGATCTGTAGGCATTTTGTATTGTGTTTTTTTACCCGAGAAAGAGATTTTTTTCGGCGTTTGCAACTCCCCGGCTTTCCATATTCCCTCTTTTACAACACCTGCCGAATCAGTATAACGTCCTTCGCCATCATATTTACCATCAACAAAATAGCCCTCATACTTAGACCCGTTGGTTCCTTGAAAAACACAAAACCCATTCTGCATACTATTTTTAAAAGTACCTACTATAACTCTTCCATTACTAAAATTGAATTTTCCTTCTCCTTCATATTTGTAGCTACGCAATCCTCCCTCGTAATAACTGCCCTGCTGGTTTACATAATACAAAGCATTTCCTGTGGCTGCTGTGTCGCCAAGCCAATTGCCTTCGTAATGATAGCCGGAGCTAAAATGCATAATCCCTTTTCCTGATCGAAGGCCTTTTTTAAATTCGCCAATATAAAAAGCATACTTACCATCATAGTTGTAAGCGGCTATTCCCCTTCCTTCGGGCATATCATTTTTTGTATTGCCCCAGAAATTAAATATGGCGCCGGACGAGTTCTTGAAATTTGAAAGGAATGCTTTGTCTTTATTTTGAGAAAAAACGATAACGCTTGCCAATAACAAGCAAGAAGTAAAAAAAACTTTCATGATAAAGGATTCTTAGTGTAATAAATGGTTCGCACACAAAATAATACTAATATATTTATTTTGCAAGACTGTACCATTCTTAAAGCCACTCTTCTATTTACTATCCTTCCGTTTTATGTATTTCCGATGTAAAATGAAAAGTTATATCCGGATTGTTGGTAATCTCTGTATTCAAGAACCATTCACTTTGTGCCAAGTACACCGGATTTCCATCCTTATCGTCAGCAGCATTTGCCTGCTTAAAGCGTAAAAAATCCTGCAGTTTAGCTGAGTCTTTACTGGTAAGCCAACAAGCCTTATAAAATGGCATAGAGTTGAAAATAACAGAAGCCCCATACTCATGCAGTAACCTATATTGTATTACTTCAAACTGTAGCTCGCCCACACATCCTATTATCTTCTTATTTCCTCCAAACTGAGTAAACAACTGTGCTACTCCTTCATCTGTCAATTGCAGCAATCCTTTTTCCAGTTGCTTTGTCTTCAGCGGGTCTTTGTTCACTACTTCCTTAAATATTTCCGGAGAAAAAGAAGGAATACCGGTAAAGTAAAAATCTTCCCCCTCTGTCAATGTATCGCCAATCTTAAAGTTTCCTGTATCAAATAATCCCACTACATCACCTGCATAAGCATCTTCAATAATGCTTTTATCTCTTGCCATAAATGAATAGGGATTGCTAAAACGCACATCCTTATCCATACGCACATGATGGAAGTATTTATTTCGTTCAAATTTTCCAGAACATACCCGGAAGAAAGCTATACGATCCCGGTGTTTAGGATCCAGGTTTGCATGTATTTTGAATACAAAACCACTCATCTTATCTTCTTCCGCACCCACTTCTCTGGTAGTCGTTTGCCTGTTTTGTGGTGTAGGTGCAATACGTATAAACGTATCCAACATTTCCTTTACCCCAAAATTGTTAATAGCACTACCAAAAAAAACGGGTGCTACCTTACCTGCCAGGTATTGGTTTGTATCCAACTCACCATATACACCATCTACCAGTTCCACATCCTCTCTTAATTGTGCAGCATCTTTTTGCCCAAGCTTTTCATCCAAAACAGCCTCTCCAAGGTCCTTAATAGAGACAGTGTCTTCATCGCTTGCCTTTGTATTAGCCGTAAATAAGAGTAGATCTTTATCATGCAAATCATACACGCCTTTAAAATCTCTACCACTATTAATAGGCCATGTCATGGGATGTAATGAAATCTTCAGCTCTTTTTCTATTTCCTCGAGTAAATCAAATTTATTTTTTCCATCCCTATCCATTTTATTGATAAAGACAATTACCGGCGTATCTCTCATACGACACACTTCCACCAAGCGGCGAGTTTGTTCTTCCACCCCATTTACGCTGTCTACTACAAGAATAACACTATCTACTGCTGTTAATGTTCTAAATGTATCTTCTGCAAAGTCCTTGTGACCGGGAGTATCCAGCAGATTGATGAGCATTCCATTATATTCAAAACTCATAACAGATGTAGCCACGGAGATACCTCTCTGCCGCTCTATTTCCATAAAGTCGGAAGTCGCATGCTTTTTTATTTTATTGCTCTTTACTGCCCCGGCTACTTGTATGGCTCCGCCAAACAACAGAAATTTTTCCGTCAAAGTAGTTTTACCCGCATCGGGGTGGCTAATAATGGCAAAAGTCCGGCGCCGCTGTATTTCATTCGTATATTTCATCCTGCATACTTTCCACCCATTTTGCCGGCAGAAGCTTGCCAGCCGGGTTATTTTAAGGCGGCAAAGGTAAGGGTTGCGGCCAAATATTGTGTTCTCTGTAACCAGTTCCCTTTACAGCATTATCTATTAAAACACCCTATTCAACAAGCGAATGCTTAACAGAAATAAATACCTTAGCCTATGCAATACAGGGAACTGGGACACAGTGGCCTTCTCCTAAGCGAGATAAGTTTTGGGTGTATGTCCTTACAAGCTGAGGATAAAAATGCAACCTACCTAATCCATCAGGCAATTGAGACAGGTATTAACTTTTTCGATACCGCCGATCTTTATGAAAAGGGGCTGAACGAAGCCTTGGTAGGAACCGCTTTAGAAAAGAAAAGAAATAGCATTCTCATAGCCACAAAAGTGGGAA
Organism: uncultured Citrobacter sp.; assembly: GCA_964588445.1. Taxonomy (GTDB): domain Bacteria; phylum Bacteroidota; class Bacteroidia; order Chitinophagales; family Chitinophagaceae; genus CAZPPM01. The sequence goes on along the minus strand of CAZPPM010000150.1, from coordinate 4,349 downwards.
ATGAATGGCTAAGTGACGGCACTCAGTGGCGATGGAATCCTTCTAAAGAATATATTATTGCGGCTGCAGAGAAAAGCTTGAAGCGCCTGCAAACCGATTATATTGATTTATTACAACTCCACGGAGGAACCATTCAGGATAATATCCCTGAAACGATAGAAGCTTTTGAACAACTAAAAAAAGAGGGCAAAATTCGACACTACGGTCTCTCCTCCATTCGCCCCAATGTAATACGGGAATATGTTCATCATTCTGCTATTACCAGCGTAATGATGCAATACAGCTTGCTGGACAGACGCCCTGAAGAAGAATGCCTGACTCATTTACAACAACACAATATTGGCGTATTGGCAAGAGGTAGTCTGGCTAAAGGATTACTGACAGGCAAAAAAGTCGCCGCTTATAATGATTTTGCTCTGGAAACCGTACAGTTGGCAGCTACTTCCATTGAAAAAACAAGCTCACGGGATCGTACACCCTCCCAAACAGCTATTCGTTTTACTTTACAACATCCAGCTGTTACAAGTGCGGTGGTAGGTATAAGAACGGAACAACAGTTACGGGAAGCATCATTGACTTCCTCCACCCCTTATTTAACAATGGAAGAATATAGATTGTTACAGGAAACTGTTCCGGCAAGCGTTTACAAAGAACATCGCTAACTCTCTATAGCCTGAATAGTTAATCCTCTTATATGCTCTAATTTAAGCAACACTTCTTCTTTTCTATCTTTGGAAACACCTATTTCCATTACGGAAAACAGGTTATTTTCCTGCTTCTCGACTACGCTTCCCGATTGCTTAAGGATGCGCATTATCTCATTCATTTGCGTATAATCAAACTCTATGCGATAAGGAATCAATACCGACTTTTGCACCAGCGGTGTTACCTGCAGCACCAGAGCAGCACTCGTTTTATAAGCATTTATTAACCCCGGCACGCCTAATAAGGCTCCCCCAAAATAGCGAACCACTACAATCAGGATATTTGTACTTTGCTTACTATCTATTTGCCCTAGGATTGGCCGCCCGGCTGTTCCAGAGGGTTCTCCATCATCACTTACTCTAAAGGTATTATTATCATGGCCCAGCCTGTAGGCAAAGCAATAATGTGATGCTTTAGGATATTCCTTTTTAATAACAGCTATTTTCCCCTTACACTCCTCTATTGTACGTACAGGAGCAGCAATCGCGATAAACCGACTACCTCTGTCTTTATACTCTGCCTTCCCTTCTTCTGTTATGGTATAATAATAATCTTTACTACTCACGTTATTTAATTTACCGGTTCACAAACCTGAATCTTGTCCGTCTGAATTTTCCACTCTTTTATTATCCGATGCTGGGAAAGTACAGGTGCTACCAATCCATCGCCAATTACTAACTGCTCATTGGTAATAACTCTTGCTTCATCCCATATTCCTTCGCTAATAAATGATTGCAATAATTTAGCGCCGCCTTCCACTATTACACTTTGTAATCGCAAAGCATATAAAGCTTTCATGCATTGTTGTACAAAGCTGATTGTTGAATCTATTTGATAATAAATGATGCTGCCTTCTATATCATGTCGTTCCTGATTAAAGACGATTGTTTTTACACTGCCATCCAATAAAGGTGATGATGCCGCCAATTGTAGCTTGCTATCTACTACTACTCTTACAGGCGATGCGCCTTTCCACAACCTTGTTGTAAGAGAAGGATTATCTTTTATAGCGGTATTTGTTCCTACAAGTATAGCTGCTTCTTCACTGCGCCAGCGATGCACTTCCCGATTGGTGTATTCATTACTAATAAGCACCCGATCTGTTCCTTCTCTACCCGCTATTTTTCCATCCTTTGTTTGCGCCCATTTTAAAATTACATAAGGCCGTAGTTTTTCATGGAAACAGAAAAAACGTTTATTTAATTCCCGGCATTCATTTTCCAAAACACCTACTGTTACTATTATACCCGCCTCTTTTAATCTGGCTATTCCTTCTCCATCTACTTCCTTATAAGAATCGCGGCACCCAATGACTACTTCAGGAATTTTTTTTTCAATAATCAAATCAGCACAGGGAGGAGTTTTTCCGTAATGTGCACAAGGCTCCAAGGATACAAATAGCACTGATTGTGTAAGCAGGTCTATGTCTTCTGGCTTTACAGAAGCTAGACAATTTACTTCTGCATGTGGCTGCCCATATTTTTGATGATAACCTTCTCCTATAATACGATTGTTGTACACCAGCACTGCCCCTACCATAGGATTAGGTGCTACATCACCCGCACCTTTTAGCGCCAGCTCTATACATCGTTGCATATATTTTTCAGCCATACCCACCATGTCCGCAAATGTAAATGAATTAAGTTTGCCGGTATGACCATTCGGGAAGCTAGTTTTTATTTATTGAATAAGCTCCGCACTATTTATCCGGAGAGTGAAGCAGGCAATATTACGGATTGGGTGATGGAACATATCACCGGCTCTTCCAAAACAGAAAGAATGCTTTATAAAAACGAAGCAATTACACCCAACGAAGAAAACAAAGTAATCGACTATTGCAACCGATTATTGCGTCAGGAACCCGTTCAGCATATCTTACAAGAAGCGTGGTTTTATGGCAATACGTTTTTTGTAAATAAAAATGTGCTTATCCCCCGGCCGGAGACAGAAGAACTTGTAGAATGGATTCTTGAGGATAATCGCTCAAAGGGTGAAATGCAGCTATTAGATATTGGCACCGGCAGTGGCTGTATTCCTATTACACTAAAAAAGAAGCTACCGAAAACCGAAGTAACTAGTTGTGATATAAGTAAGGAAGCATTAGATGTGGCTAAAAAAAATGCAGCAAGCTTATTAGCCAACGTTACTTTTTATGAACTAGACTTTTTAAACGAAAAACAACGAGATACATTAGGCAATTATGAAATTATAGTAAGTAATCCTCCCTACATACCTATAAGCGAAAAGCTAACCATGGCTGCCAATGTGGTAGACCATGAACCAGCACTGGCTTTATTTGTTCCGGAAGAGGATCCTTTGATTTTTTATTCGGCCATTGCCGATTTTGGAAAAAAACACCTACTAAATTATGGTGCTATTTATATGGAAATACATGAAGATCTAGCGGTAAAAGTTCTTACTCTCTTTGAAAAAGAGCAATACAAAACATTGCTCAAAAAAGATATGCAGGGAAAAAATCGTATGATAAAAGCCTGGCAATAGACATCAACGCATTAATTATTTCACGTTCGCCACTACTTTAGCGCCCGCTCTCTTAGCAGATTGCATAACCCGGAACACTTCCCCATAATAAGAAATCGTATCGGCATTGATAACAACAGAAGGTGTATCCACCGTAGCTTTCATCCTCTCTACTTCCTGCTTAATAAAACTATCTAACAAGGAAGGATCCACCTGTTTTTGACCAATAAAAAAATGTTGATCTTTATTTATCGACACTACAATATTTTGCTTAGCCTTGGTATCCTTTGTCCCCCGCGGGTTGTTTACTTTCACTACATTGGGATTAGCCATGGTTGTAGTAATAAGAAAAAACATGAGCAGGATGAAAAGAATATCATTCAGCGATTCCGTAAATACTTCGGACTCTTCCCTATGCTTTTTTCTAAATTTCATTCGCCTTCCTTTTATCGGGTGGGTTCTTGTAATACATCTAAAAAGTCAGATGAGGCCGCTTCCATTTTATTAGCGGATTTATCAATCTGTGTATTCAAATAACTATACGCCAGGTAGGCCAATAAACCTATAACCAACCCTGTAATAGAAGTAATAAGCTTTGTGTAAATACCCTGAGAAATAACGCCAATCTCCACTTCATTGGACTGATGAATATTGGAAAACAACTGCATCAGCCCGATAAGTGTACCTACGAAGCCAAAGATGGGGGCTGCTTTGGAGATAAAAGATAATACGCTAAGATTCTTTTCCAGCTTATACATCTCCAACTGCCCTACATTGTCCATGCTTTTTTCTATACTATCAATGGGCTTTCCTATGCGCTGAATACCTTTATCAATAATGCGAGCCACAGGATTATTAGTGTTTTTTGCAAAACTTCTCGCAGCTGTAACATTTCCGTTAACGATATGATCCCGGATAATATTCATAAAGTTGCTATCCAGCTTAGCCGCCTGCCTGATAGCGATCTGTCTTTCTACAAAAAAATAAACGACAAGTAAAAACATTAAAGCCAGCGGCACCATTACCCATCCACCCATGTAAATGAGATCAAAAAAACGAATGGTTTCTCCCTCTTTTGGAAGAGTGGTCGAATTAGTGCCAATAGTATCTACAATCTGTAAAAGGTCAAACATAGATTTTCATCTTTAGTGCATAAATGTAAG
>CAZPPM010000149.1:0-7329 GCA_964588445.1 uncultured Citrobacter sp. | reverse complement strand
TGCGTTATAAAGATAAATGGGATGATATTACCCGCAAGATGGGGTATTGGGTTGATCTGAACGATCCCTATATTACGTTCAAGAATGAGTATATAGAAACACTGTGGTGGCTGCTGAGCGAGTTATACAAAAAAGGCTTGTTGTACGAAAGCGTAAGCATTCAGCCCTATTCGCCTGCTGCAGGTACAGGTTTAAGTTCGCATGAGCTGAACCAGCCCGGTACGTATAAAGATGTAAAAGATACCAGTGCCGTGGCCATGTTTAAAGCGGTACACAATGAGAAAAGTGAATTCCTATTCCAAGCCAGTGGTAACGAAGAGGTCTTCTTTATGGCCTGGACAACTACGCCCTGGACATTACCTTCCAATTTGGGACTAACTGTAGGCGGTAATATTGATTATGTGTTGGTGAAGACGGTCAATCCGTATTTGCACAATACTATTCATATCGTTTTGGCAAAACCATTGTTGGGTAAATATTTCAAGGAAGAAAATAAAGACGCTGATTTTACAGCGTATAAAAATGATGGAAAAAATTTACCCTATACCATTTTAGCAGAGTTTAAAGGCGCAGCTATAGAAGGCTGTGAATATGAACAATTACTCGCTTATGAGGCAAACTCTCTAACTGTAATCGAAGAGCTTACACCCGGTGCTAAGCCTTTCCGTGTATTGGTAGATAGTTTTGTAACTACGGAAGATGGTACAGGCATCGTGCATACGGCTCCGGCTTTTGGTGCAGATGACTATAAAGTAGGTAAGAAGTACAATATCGGTATTCTTACCATGGTAGACAGGCAGGGAAAATTTGTAGATGGTCTGGGTGAGTTTAGCAACCGCTATGTAAAAAATTATAAGGACGATCCGGCTTATGTGGATGTGAATGTAGATATCAGCGTAAAACTGAAGAAAGAAAACCGGGCGTTCAAAGTAGAAAAATACGAGCACAGCTACCCGCATTGCTGGCGTACCGATAAACCTGTTCTCTATTATCCGTTAGATGCCTGGTTTATCAAAACAACAGCACGTAAGGATAGGATGGTAGAGTTAAATAAAACTATCAACTGGAAACCTAAGAGTACGGGTGAAGGTCGTTTTGGTAACTGGCTGGAAAATATGGTGGACTGGAATCTGAGTCGCAGCCGCTACTGGGGTACTCCTTTGCCGATATGGCGTACTGAAGACGGTGAGGAGGAGGTTTGCATTGGTTCTATAGCAGAGTTAAATGAAGGAATTAAAAAAGCTAACGAGGTATTAGGAGGCGATGTTAATAAAGGTTACCTGCACGAGGGCATTTTGGATTTGCATAAACCTTATGTAGATGATATAATATTGGTAAGTGCCAGCGGTAAACCCATGAAAAGAGTTGCCGATTTGATCGATGTGTGGTTTGATAGTGGTGCCATGCCTTATGCACAATGGGGACTACCGGATACAAGTTCTAATGCTTACGGACCTTTATCGCCGGAGAACTTTTTTAAATACCATGCACTGAATGGTCGGGAAGGGGTATTCCCTGCCGATTTTATAGCCGAAGGGGTGGATCAAACCCGTGGCTGGTTTTATACCTTACATGCTATTGGTTCTTTATTATTTGATAGTGTAGCGTATAAAACCGTAGTGAGTAACGGGCTGGTGCTGGATAAGAATGGTAATAAAATGAGTAAGCGCTTGGGCAATGTGGTAGATCCATTCAGTACTATTGAGACCTACGGTGCTGATGCTACCCGCTGGTATTTGATTACCAATGCGTCTCCTTGGGATAACCTGAAATTTGACATAGAAGGCATCAAGGAAGTGCAACGGAAATTCTTTGGCACACTTTATAATACCTACCAGTTTTTTGCGCTATATGCCAATGTCGATGGCTTCTCGTTTAAGGAAAAATATATACCCCTTAGTGAAAGACCGGAAATTGATCGTTGGATTTTATCCAGCCTTAATTCCGTTGTGAAAAAGGCCAATGCCTATATGGATGATTACGAGCCTACACAGGCAGGTCGAGTAATTGAAGATTTTGTAGATGAGCATTTAAGTAACTGGTATGTGCGCTTGTGTCGCCGCCGGTTTTGGAAAGGCGAATATGAGCAGGATAAAATTTGCGCCTATCAGACTTTGTACGAGTGCCTGGAAACATTAGTAAGATTAATAGCGCCTATTTCCCCCTTCTTTAGCGATGCGGTGTTTAGTAACCTAAATGCTGTCACGAATCGCTTTTCGGTAGCCTCTGTTCACCATGCGGATTTTCCGGTAGCAGATGAAGCTGTCATAGACGAATCGTTGGAAGAGCGCATGCAATTGGCACAGGATGCATCTTCGTTGGTATTATCGCTTCGCAAAAAAGTAAGTATTAAAGTGCGCCAGCCTTTGCAAAAAGTATTGATACCTGTATTGACTTCTAAAATGCAGGAACAAATAAGTAAGGTAGAGGATTTAATCAAAGCGGAAGTAAACGTAAAAGAGATAGAATACCTGGATGCCAACAACACATTTATCCGGAAAAAGATAAAACCGAATTTTGTTGCGCTGGGTAAAAAGTTGGGGCCTAAAATGAAGGCCGTGTCCACAGCTTTGGCTCAATTTACACAAGATGATATTAATAAGTTGGAAAAAGAAGGGCTCTATAATTTGCCAATTGATGATGAACACGTAATATTACAAATAGACGAAGTGGAAATAAGTAGCGAGGATATACCGGGCTGGACAGTGGCTGCCAAAGGCGTGCTTACGGTGGCTTTGGATATCACGATTACACCAGACCTGGAAGCAGAGGGGAATGCAAGGGAGTTTGTCAACCGTGTTCAGAAAATTCGGAAGGACAGTGGCTTTGAACTAACAGACAGGATAAATGTTATTGTAGCAGCGCCAAATGAGGTTAAAAATTCGTTGACACAGTTTAAAACCTATATTTGCGCCGAAATTCTGGCGGATTCGTTGGAAATAGTCTCTGATTTACAGCAAGATAGTAATATTTCGTCCCCTATTGAAATCGATATTAACGAGATTTTGCTAAATGTAATTGTTTCAAAAAAAGGCTAAATATGGCGAATAAAAAGAAGGCAGCACCCAAAAAAGCAGCTCCTAAAAAAGCAGCATCAAAAAAAGCAGCCCCTAAAAAGGCAGCCCCTAAAAAGGTGGTAGCAAAGAAGCCAGCCCCTAAAAAGGCAGCTCCTAAAAAAGCGACTCCCCAAAAAGCGGCTCCCAAAAAAGTAGCTAAGCCGCAGGTAAAAAAACCTGCTCCTAAACCTGCACCTAAGAAAAAAGTAGAAACACCCAAAAAAGTGGAAGCTCCTAAAAAGGAAGCGCCCAAAGCAGTAAAGCCGGAAGTAAAACCGGTGGTAGCAGTACCAGCAGAGCCTAAAAAACCTGTGCAAAATGCAGCAGCAGCGGAAGCAAAATCGTTGGTGTCAATAAAACCTGTTGCAAGGCCCGTGATCAAAAAGGAACCCCCGAAGCCTGCAAAAGTGGCGATGCCTAAAATCACAACTAAGAGCGCTGTAAAATACGAACCAGAGTTTACGAAATCAGTATTAGATAAACACAATCAAGAACAAACCGGACCCACTATGCGCTATTCAGATGCGGATCTTTTAGAGTTTAAGGAAATTATTAACCGCAAATTAGATGCAGCTAAGAAAGAGTTGAACTATTTGCAAGGACTTATCACTCGCAAAGATGAAGGCGGTGATATGGATGAAGCACGTTACATGACAATGGAAGATGGAAGTGTAAGTATGGAAAGAGAGCAGTTGAGCCAGATGGCCAGCCGCCAAATCACTTTTATCGATCATTTGGAAAAAGCATTGATGCGGATTGAAAATAAAACATACGGCGTTTGCCGGGTTACGGGAAAGCTAATTGATAAAGCCCGTTTACGTGCAGTTCCTCATGCTACATTGAGTATTGAGGCAAAGCAAATGATGAATAAATAACTAACTAATCAGATATTAGTAAACCCGCTGCTACACGGCGGGTTTTTATTTTATAGAACATCAGTTTTTGCAACTTGTTAACGTAGTTAACCGTCAATCAAATTATCTTTTTAAAGCAAATGAGATTGCCGAATTTTATTGCTCATAAAATAACGATTATGATTAAAGCAGGCCTTTTAGTTAGCGTTTTTCTTTTGTCAATCACAGCTTTTGCGCAGCCGGATCGCTGGCAGCAAAAAGTGAAGTATACTATGGATATCGATATGGACGTAAACACCAATCGATTAAAAGGAAAACAAAAACTGGAGTACTGGAATAATTCTCCTGATACATTGAAAAAGCTTTTCTATCATCTTTATTTTAATGCTTTTCAGCCGGGCAGTATGATGGATGTGCGTAGCCAGCGGCAGGGAACTATTCAGTTAGGAAATAATGCAGACTGGGATGCCAGAGTAAAAGACAGAATACAGCATTTGAAACCGGATGAAATTGGCTACCAAAAAATCCTCTCACTAAAAATGAATGGAGTAGCCCAGCCCTATGAAATGCTGGAAACCATTTTAGAAGTAAAACTCACCAAGCCTATTTTACCTAAAACTAAAGTGGTGTTGGATATGGATTTTGAAGCACAAGTGCCTTTGCAGATAAGAAGAAGCGGAAGAGATAACCCTACTACAGGTGTGAGGCTTTCTATGAGCCAATGGTATCCTAAGCTGTCTGAGTACGATTATGATGGGTGGCATCCTACTCCGTATGTAGGCCGGGAGTTTTATGGCGTATGGGGCGATTATGATGTAAATATTACAATTGATAAGAACTATATTTTAGGGGGTACCGGTTACCTGACCAATGCAGCGCAAATTGGGTATGGCTATGAGGAGGAGGGGACAAAAGTGAACAGGCCCGCTGGTAATAAACTTACTTGGAAATTTACTGCTCCGAATGTGCATGATTTTATGTGGGCTGCCGATCCGGATTATGTTCATCGTACAAGAAAAGTAAAAAACAATACAATTGTGTTGCACCTGCTGTATAAGAAAACAGTGCAGGATGCGGCGCGGTGGGAAAAAGTGCTTGATGATGCAGAGAAAGCATTACCCTTTATCGAAAAAACATTTGGTGCCTACCCTTACAAGCAATACTCTTTTATTCACGGAGGAGATGGCGGTATGGAATATCCCATGGCAACTTTGCTGGCAAGCACAGGGGCCTGGCTACACGAGTGGATGCACAACTGGTACCACGGGCTACTGGGAACCAACGAATCATTGTATGCCTGGATGGATGAAGGATTTACCAGCTATGCGGATACAAGAGTTTCTGCCTTTTTAAATAACCGGGATGGATTTATTTATAGAGGAAGTTATAATAGCTACTTCAATTTGGTGCGTAGTGGCAGAGAAGAACCACTTACAACTCATGCAGATCACTTTAATACCAACTCGGCGTATTCAACAGCGGCTTATTCTAAAGGAGCTGTTTTTCTGGAGCAGTTAGGCTATATAATCGGTGCAGATGTACGTGATAAGGTTTTACTCGAATACTATAACCAGTGGAAGTACAAACATCCTAATGCCAACGATTTTATCCGTTTATCAGAAAAAGTAAGCAATATAGAGTTAGATTGGTATAAGGAATACTGGGTAAATGGGACCAAGACGATTGATTACGCTTTTGATAGCTTATGGGAAGAAGGAGCTAAAACAAAAATCAGGATTAGGAAAAAGGGGTTGATGCCTATGCCGATTGATTTGCAACTGATCTTTAAGGACAGTACAACTGAAATGCATTATATTCCACTGGATTTGATGTATGGAGAGAAGCCTTCAGAAGACGAGAGTATTAGAAAAATATACCCGGCCTGGAAATGGACACACGATACCTATATCATTGAAACCGGCAGGAGACTGACGGATATTATGGTGGCAGAAATAGACCCATCTCAACGGATGGCCGACACTGAGCGACAGAATAACAGAATAAAGTTGTAAAATTAAAAGCCACGGTTAACCGTGGCTTTTAATTTTAGATTAGGGCCCTCCAATCACTCAGCCACAAAAAGATAGGTTTACGGCTAATGGTAGATAAGTAGGGATAAAACTAAAGGAATACCCTAATTTAAAAAATACCCTTTTTGTGGTATTTTTTAAGAGCTAACGCCCAAAATATTTATTGACAGCTTCTATTCGGTTAGATACATGCAGCTTTTCGTAGATGTGATATACGTGCTTTCTGACAGTTTCGGCGCTTATAAATAGCTCAGCAGCAATCTCTTTGTACATAAGTCCTTTAGAAAGTTGCTCTAGAATTTCTCGCTCACGGTTGGATAACTCACTCAGGCCTGCTGCGTCTTCTGTTTTAGCCCCCTTGATTTGGAAAGCAGCTACTACTTTTCTTGCAATCTGGCTGCTCATGGGAGCTCCGCCCTGGTACAGTTCTCGTATGGCTTCCAATAGGCGGGCAGGTGCGGTCTTTTTGAGTATATAACCGCTGGCGCCAGCACTCAGCGCTTCAAATATTTTTTCATCTTCCTCATATACAGTACACATCATGTAGTTGGTGTTAGGCGTTTGTGGTTTTAATGTACGTACGCAATCAATACCACTTGCCTCACTTCCCAGGTTGATGTCCATTAAAACTACGTCCGGGTTTAATAACGGTATTTGTACAATAGCTCCTTCTGCTGTACCAATTGTACTCACACAACTATACCCTTCTGACATGCTGATGATCTCCTCCAGTGCATTTCGAAGATCCTTGTTGTCGTCTACTACACAAACGGTAATTTCTTTCATGAAACAAAGGTCTGCATTCATGTAGAAACCATCAATACCACGAAGTGGTATTTTGTAATACAGCATTACTTTTTAACGTATAACAAGTACTTTTCCTTGAAAAAAGACTCTTGGAAAATAGAGCTTATTTCTACAACGGAAGGCCTTGTCTGGCTTTCGTGAATTTCTGCAGCTAAATCACCGCCTTTCAGGCAAATGAGGCCGGGTTGAATATTGGTGGTAGGCATTTTGTTTTTTAAAAGAGGACGAGACCAGTGCCAAAGATTTTTTAATGGCGCGACAGCACGGGAAACAACCAGATCAAACTTTTTATCTTTAATATCTTCTGCTCTGGCGTGCTGGGTAGTAATATTTTTTATGCCAATAGTTTCTTTAATGGCTTCTACCACCTTTAGTTTTTTGGCGATGCTATCTACGAGGTGAAAATGTACATCGGGAAAAAAAATAGCCAGCGGTAAACCTGGAAATCCACCGCCACTGCCTAAATCCATTACTTGCATACCTGGCGACAATTCAAATGTGGCAGCAATACTTAGTGAGTGAAGAATATGTTTCTCATACAAGCTGTCAATATCCTTGCGGGAGATTACATTTATTTTCTCA
>CAZPPM010000148.1:0-7337 GCA_964588445.1 uncultured Citrobacter sp. | reverse complement strand
CAGCAGGGAAGCAACAACTTCACTACAAAATCTTACCTGCTTGATTTATACCAAACAGCCCCTGGTAAAACAGCTACTTCTAAAAAGAATCCGCTGAAAACAGCACAGGGACAACCGCGTACCAAAGTAGGCATGGAAGATGGATTGATGCTGCCCAACTACCGCTTACCTTTTGAAGCAGAATGGGAATATGCTGCTTACGGATTGATAGATCAAAATCCTCGCCCCAGCAAGAAAGAAGGCAAGCGTGGAGAAGAGCTGCAGTCTAATAAACAAATTTATCCTTGGTCACAAAATGTAAATGGCTTGCGTGATAGCCGCCATGGAAGCTGGCAAGGTCAGTTCCTCGCTAACTTTAAGCGTGGATCTGGTGACAACGCCGGTGTAGCGGGTGGCTTGAATGACCGTGCATTCTATACGGCTGAAGTAAAATCATTCTATCCTAATGGTTTTGGCTTGTACAATATGGCAGGTAACGTAAGCGAGTGGGTGGCTGACGTATATCGTCCGCTGTCTTCATTGGATGTGGATGATATCGCTCCTTTCCGTGGTAACAAATTTCAGAAAGTATATAAGAACGATGTTGGCGAAGCAGAAATTAATGATACTACCGGTCGTGTAAGAATGGTAGACGTTACAGATGCTGAAAGCAAAAATCGTCGTAACTATCAGCGTGGTGATGTTATCAACTTCTTAGATGGTGATACTTTATCACAAGCACAGTATGGCTATGGTGTCACTTCACTGGTAAGTGATAAATCTAGAGTGTACAAGGGTGGTAGCTGGAATGACCGCGCTTACTGGTTAAGCCCAGGCACACGTCGCTACCTGGAAGAAGATCAGGCATTAAGCACACTTGGTTTCCGTTGTGCAATGGATCGCATGGGTAGCCCCGAGGGTAATGGCCGCAAAGTAGGACAGCAATTCCCTACACGCCGTCAGAAAAGATAAGAAAGTAGTTTATCCCTTAATACAAAAAAAGGATGTTCAAAATTTGAACATCCTTTTTCTATTATAGCAAGAGAGAATATTTACTCCTTACAAACTTTTACTTTTCCACAAATCATCCTTCCCTTCTCATCGTTTGTAACTTAAACGAAAGTGCATGTTTTCGTATGCCTTGTAACATAGCCGACAATTCTTTCAGCCGCAGAGGAGGCATAAACTTGTAAAGATTTATCTCATTAAGAAAATAAATATTAGAATTGATAATTTCTTGCGGTGTTTTTCCTGAAAAAACTCTCAAGTATAGCGACAAGATGCCTTTTACTATCTGGTTATCGCTATCCGCTGTATAATATACTTTGCCATTTACAAAACTCGCATCTAACCAAATCCTGGATCTTGTATCTTTTATCAAAGTGGTTTTGTTCTTCTCTAAACTATCCTGCTCCTCTAGATTATTTCCCAATAAAGCTAAATGCCGAAAGTATCGAAACTTATTTGTGATACTATCTACTACTATTTCAAACTCTCCAATGATGGTATCTTGTACTTTATTCAAGTTCATACTTTATGGATTTTATAGTGAAAAATGAATAAATGAATGTATATAAAGATACCTTTTATTAAAAAGAAAATCGGCAACTACGTTTTTATCCTCCTATATTCTGTAATAAACAGGAAAAATATTGTAAGCAAATTTGGTTGGTCAAAATGGATGTTAAATTGCCATTTTATCCAGAATTCCATAAATCACACTATCTAAAAGAGTTACGTTCGACCTATGCAATAATTAGCGTTGAGGGTGTGTCTGATACCCAAAGGCTTTTTGTTTCTACTAATTGCTTCCAACTCTCCAAGCTGATGATCATCAAATCCTGTTGCTGCAAAAAATCTTTACTAATTACTTTCTCTTGCCGGATGGTAATATGATTAGGCGCAATTCTTTCTATTCGTCGGATATGCTCTCTTGTTTCGGCATCTGTTTTCAATTTTCCGGATGCATCCAAAATTACTACCTGCGATCCTGAATTATGAATGAGCTTTTGTGCATATTCAATTAGCCCACTATCTGTATGATCAAAATATGGAATAAACACTTTATCTACCTTTGAAAACTGCTTGTCAATCAAAATGCCTACAGGGATCTGAGCCTTAGAAAGAATTTGTTTGGTTCCGTCGTCAAAAGGTGAGTTATCGAAAATACTTTCTTTACCGGTTACCGTATTAATTAACACTTCCGGATTGATAATACGCGAGGTGAATCCTAATACTTTTCCCAATAAACTTCCTTCATAAATAGATTCACCTAATCCTATTAATAGCAAATCGAAATTTCCTTTATTTGCCACACTGATTATTTCACTATTAATATCCGAAGAAGCTTTGAACAACGTAGTAATCGTTTGATTTAACTGAGCGGATGTTGCCACCACCTCACGAAAGCTTTCCGCTTCGTACTCTTCCATATCCAAATGGTGCAATTCATCTGTAGGAGAAACATACATCGCTGTTAACGCTGCATTATCTTTTAATTTATTAGTAAGCCCATAACCCAATCGCAATAGCGATTTTCCGCCTTCCGGTGTATCAAAGGAAAAAAGAACTTTATAACGGGTATGCTCTTTTATCTCAACAGGCGCTGCTTCTTCTTTCTTTTTGAAAATTCGATTAATGATATCCAGAGCCGGTCCGGTCATTACGGTAGTTACCAACGCCATTATTACCATCATAGCAAACACTTCCGGGCTTAGCACACCTAAATCATATCCTATATTCAACACCACTAATTCCATCAAGCCTCTTGTGTTCATCAGTGCGCCTATCGTAAGACTGTCTTTCCAATTTTGACCGACGAATTTTGCTGCCAAAGCGCTTCCTACAAATTTTCCCACTACCGCTACCAGTATAATAACACCTGTTACTTTCCAGAGATAGGGATCATCCAACAGTCCTATTTGCGTACGTAATCCTGTAAATACAAAGAAAAGCGGAAGTAACAATGCCAGGGCAACATCTTCTACTTTCCCTATAAACTGATCCCTGAATTTTTTACTATCAGGCATAATCGCTCCTGCCATGAATGCACCAAACAATGCATGGATGCCGATAATCTCCGTGAGATAAGAAGAAATAATTAGCACCAGGAAAAAAATAGCTATCATTGATTTACTCAGGCTATCTTTTGTAGGGTACAATTCTCCTATTCTTTTTAAAAAGGGGCGCACTACTTTTATCATAACAAGCACATACAAAAGTGCGAGCGCTATCGTATAAAGCGCCGCAACAAAAGTTCCTGCTTTTACAATCGCTATTACCGCTGCCAATATGCACCAGGCTGTAATATCATCTGCCGCCGCACAGGTAATAACAATAGTACCCAGCTTAGTTTTTTGTAATCCTCTTTCTTGTATAATCCTAGCCAGTACTGGAAAAGCCGTTATACTCATTGCGATACCAATAAAGAGAGAGTAGGACGTGAAATCAACCCCTGCCGGTGCAAACTGTGAAAAAGTAAAATAAGACAAGATTACTCCCAACGAAAAAGGTATAATAATGCTGGCATGGCTGATAACTACTGCGTCCTTGGCTTTGGTTTTTAACACTTTCAAATCAAGCTCCATCCCTACTATATACATAAAGAGTATAAGACCAATCTGGCTCAAAAACTGCAAATTGCCTAATGAATGTTCGGGAAAAAGAGTAGTGGAAAATTCTGGAAAATATAACCCTAAAAGAGAGGGGCCTAATACTATACCGGCAATCATCTCCCCTATCACCGCAGGCTGCCTTAGCTTGATACAGATCCAGCCTAATATGCGTGCAGCAAAAATAATCGTGATGATTTGCGACAGCAACAACGCAAGAGGATGTTGCAGATTATCTGTAAGTGAGTGTACAAACAAATCCCAATGCCCTTCATTTTTCACCTTAGCCACCCCTTCTATTCCTTTTCCGCGAAGCGAAGAGCCTAATACAATTGTCCAATAAATGATAACGGAAAAAAACCCTACTATGCTCAGGTAAAAAATACTGCTTTTATACTTTTTCATTCATCTTTACTTAAAGAGTCAGCTTCACTCAATACTAAATGAAGCTCGTCAACGCTTATATTTTTTTTCAGATGGCACACCGCTTGCAACGGCGCAAAAGTCAGAAAAACAGATGGGCATTTAACGGGATTGTCAATGCACTATAAAATTATGTAATGAACCGGGTAAATTGTGCGTCCAGTTATCCACTTATTTTTTTCAGGAAAGATTTTCGGTAAGATTCGCCAATGGGCAACTCTGGAGAAATGGCTAATTGAGCCGGTATATTAGTAAATAATGTGTCAAAAGAAAAGGATTGAATGATACTGATAGCAATCAATTCTTTTTTATTTATGCGAACAAAATCTTTAGAAGGCAGCAAGCCTTCCAGCACTTCAAACGAGATATTTTTTAACGTCAGAGTTGTTCCATTAGCCAGTATAGCCTGCTTATCCCTGCTGTCAATATCGGAGGTTCTTACATAACAAAGCTGGTTAAAAAAAATCACCGTTTTGCCTTTGTCAGTATTTAGTTGTGTGTATTCTTTTTGCTGCTGGCTACCCTCCAATCTTGTTCTTGCTCTCTCAATTGCCATAATCAGCCGTTCTTTTTTGATAGGCTTTTGCACATAATCCACAGCGTTGAGATCAAAAGCTTCTACAGCATACTCTTTATACGCAGTAGTAAAAATAACAGGTTTCCCATTCAAAAGATTGGCTACCTGCAAGCCACTAATTTCCGGCATTTCGATATCCAGTATACAAAGATCAAATTCTAAGTGAGGTAGTTCTTTTACTAAAGCAACAGGGTTGTCAAATGCCCGCACTACTTCCAAGTCTTCTATCTGCCCGCAAATCATTTTCAGATAAGAAAGGCCCGGCAGCTCATCATCCAGCAGTAAGCATTTTATTTTTGTACTCACTTAAATCAATTTTAAGAGACGCAATATATAAATCATCTTCCATAAATCTTTCCAGTTTGTAACATCCCTGGTATATGAGCTCCAGCCGTCTTTCAAACGCCGTAGAACCTATACCGCTTTTTTCTTTTTTTATGGCAGGCTTACCCGACATCTTATTAGAAACCGTAAGGGTAAAAACGCCTTTTTTAAAACCAAAGATTAAGGAAACAAAAGCATCAGGGCTTTGCAAATCGGCGTGCTTAAATGCATTTTCAATAAGATCGATAGAAACAAGCGGTGCCAGAAATCGCTGGGTGTACAGCGGATCTGACTCATCAATATTCATTTTTACTTTTAGCTCCATCAAAGGGCTTATCTTGATCTTATTAATTTCAATAAGGTTTTGAGCAAACTCAATCTCATCCTTGGGTGTGACAAACTTATCAGACGACTCGTACAAAATATAATCCAGTACCCCTGATAGCTTGTCCATCGCAAAATAGGTCTGGTAAGCATGCGACTGTATGGAGTTAAGAATATTTTTAAAGAGATGGGGATTTAGTTTTGACTGTAATGTTTCTAACTGAATGGAGTTAAATTGCTGCTCCAGCTCCTCATACCGTACTTGTATTTCCTCTCGCTTGCGATTGGCCATGGTAAGCCGGTAGAAAAGGTACGCAACACCTACAAAGAGTATCACCAGTAAAGCAACAAGAACAACTGTAGAATTATAAGACATCTTGTTAAAGGTAATATAGTATCCCGAAGATAATTCAGCCTTAGCAATACTTTTAGCTACTCATAATTATGTAAGTGGTTTTTGCAATAAAATAATACTATAACTGCAAAACCCGGCCACCGGGTGGCAAAGTAAAATTTTTGTTTTCCATTTTTCCAACGATTGCAATATAGGGACACGCTGATAATAGCTATGGCCAAAGTAACCGGCGTAACTAAGAATGTGTAAGCCGGTAGACTGTAGTCGTTGTATATTCTTTTTAGTAGGGCCTTTGCACCAGCGGTAATACGCTTTGAACTTACCGTGTTTTTCCTGTTGTCGAAAGGGCTGTAGTTTCATAAGTAATTTGTCACTCCATTTATCCGGTAATAATTTATTGATACGAGTAGGCAGCATGGTATCGCAGGCAAAAAAGAAGAGAGCATAACCGCCTGGCTTTAATAACTGATGCACATTTTTATAAAAGGCAGCAGGCTTGTTGATGTGCTCCAATGTCATTTGCGCAAAGAGTAAATCATACATACCTGCACCAAGAATATCTTCTTTTTCAAAATCTATCTGCTGTTTTGTATAGTAATCTCCGGCTTTTGTCAGCTCATCTTGGGAAATATCCAATACTGTATAATTCAGTTTTTGTTCCCGGATAAAGTTCTCCTGTAGCAAAGGATTGGCTCCTCCTCCTATTTCGCCAATGATTTTACAGTCATTGGCGCAAATCAACTTTACGACCAGCTCGTTAAAGTCGCTCCACGCACCACCGGCATCTTTATAGGAAGTTTTCATTCTAGCTATACAAAAGTAAAGTAATCGATCGTTATATACCTTTGCTGCATATTCCATTTTTTGTTTTCCTACTTTTGTTCTATGCAAATTGAAGAACTATATCGTATCTATAAAACCTTTCCCTCCATACAAACAGATACCCGTAAACTACAGCCGGGAGATATTTACTTTGCCTTAAAAGGGGCCAATTTTAATGGCAATCTATTTGCCCGGCAGGCCATAGAAGCGGGTGCCGCCTATGCCGTGATAGATGAGGAAGCCTACGCATTACCAGAAAAAACGATTGTAGTGGCCGATGTACTTACTACCCTGCAAGAGCTGGCACGTTATCACCGTGAGCAATTGTCCATTCCTTTTATAGCTATTACCGGCAGTAATGGAAAAACAACCACTAAGGAACTTATTCATGCTGTACTTTCTACCGGCTATAGAACGTCAACTACTATTGGCAACCTGAACAACCATATTGGCATACCGCTCACTTTATTAAAAGTAAAAGCCGATGCGCAAATAGCCGTTATAGAAATGGGGGCCAATCACCAGAAAGAGATAGAAAGCTATTGCGTGTACACGCAACCCACACATGGCCTTATCACTAATGCCGGTAAAGCACACTTAGAAGGCTTTGGTGGCGTAGAAGGTGTAAAAAAAGGTAAGGGCGAACTGTTTGATTATTTACGTAGTCATAATGGAACTGCTTTTGTAATGTGGGATTATGATTATTTACGAGAGATGAGCAAAGGCATCGCCTCCGTGATTGCTTATGGAACAGAAGACAGTTTTGTTACGGGTACCCTACTCAAAAGCGAACCCTTTACGGAAGTGCATATTCACGCAACAAAAGATACCCCTGCTTTTACGATCCAAACAAAATTAGTTGGCGCTTATAACTTACCCAATATTCTTGCAGCCGTTACAATAGGCCGCTATTTCAATATCC